>JAIFMT010000022.1 GCA_020048295.1 Rhodoferax sp. | reverse complement strand
AGGTACCCACCCGCACGCCGTGGCCGCCCAGGCCAGCGGCCATTTCAGCAAAGCCCCAGTGGCCCAGGTCGTTGAAGCCGGACTCGGGCTGAAAGGTGCGCAGCATTTCCCAGCTGGCGTTGTTGAACACCAGCACGATCGGGTCCCAGCCGTAGCGCTTGCAGTTGCCCAGCTCCCAGCCGGTCATCTGAAAAGCGCCATCGCCCACCAGAATCAGCGGGCGCTCACCGGTGGCGGCTTGCAGGCCCAGCCCAGCGGGCACACCAAAGCCCATGGTGGCGTAGTAGCCGGGGGCCACCAGCGCGGTGTGGGCGATTTCCATGGCGGTAAACAGGCAGTCGCCCATGTCGGAGGCAATTGGTATCTTGCCGTGCTGCGCCATCAGGTCGTTGACGGCGGTGGCAATGTCGGTGGGGGTGATATGGGCAGCGTCAGCGGGCATATGGCGTGGAAAAACCTGCGGCGTGATGGTGAAGGCCTTGTCGGTGTGGCCCACGCGGGCCAGCATGCCGTCCACCAGCGCGCCCAGCGGTAAATTGGCGTACGTGTGGTAGCCGATGTTGACCTGACCGTTCAATGCCTGGATGGTCTTGCGCATGTCGATCTTGGTCTCGGACACGGCAAAGTTGGTGTCGCAGATGATCTCACCAAGCAAAAACAGACCGTCTGAGCCCTCGACCAGTTGCGTTACCTCGGGAAAACCCGCCACGCCCATGTAGGTGCCCACCAGTGGCGCGTCGTGGTCAGACAGCAAGCCACGGCCCATGAAACTGGTCACCACCGGCAGCCCCAAGCGGCGCGACAGGGCCGCCACCTTGTCTTCGAGCCCATAGCGGCGCACCTCGACACCGGCCATCAGCACCGGTGACTTGGCCTGAGCCAGGCGCTCCAGAATTTCATCAACGCAGGCGTTCAGCGCATCCGGGTCAACCGGTGCGAGTGCTTCAGCCACCACCTCAGCGCAAGGCACGGCCACCATGTCACGCGGAATCTCGATATACACCGGCTCGGAATGGCGCAGGCAACTGGCCAGCACGCGGGCAATGTCAGCTGGAGCGCGGGCGCCGTCGTCCAGGCGCACCTGGTCGCAGGTGATTTCCTTGAAGATCTGAAACTGCGAATCCAGCGTCTTGGCCTGGTGGTGCAGTAGCAGACCGGAGCGCGATTCGCCCTTGCCCGGCCCGCCCGACAGCACCACCAGCGGTGACTTTTCGGCAAACGCGGCGGCCACCGAATTGATCATGTTGAGCGCACCCGCACCGTAAGTGACCGCCGCCACACCCAGGGCGGCATTGATGCGGGCTGAGGCATCGGCGGCAAAGCCGACGCCCGGCTCATGGCTCAGCGTGTAGAGCGGCAGAATTTTTGATTCTTCGATGATGCGAAAGTAGGGCAGTGCAAAGTCACCGGGGATGCCAAAGATTTGCCTGGCCCCGTGCCTTTTGAGCGCGAGCAACAGTTGTTCGGTGAGATTCATGCGGAATCGATCAGGAAATTGGAGGAAATTGATTATCTGTGAGGCGACAATGGCGCTCCATTTTTGATGATCTGCCGGGCTTGCCCCCGGCCTTTTTTTGCATGTCTGATTCCACCGAGATTGAAGTTCGTCCCGCCAAAGAGCGCGATGCCAAGGCGATTGCCGAAATACAAGCCAGTGCCAGCCAGGCCGCCTTCAAGGCGCTGTTTCCGGGCGAGGCGATGCCCGAATTTGACAGCCTGAAGAAAAGCCAGGCCTATTGGCGCGAGGCCATCGAATACAGCGAGCCGCAGGTGCAGGTGGCCGTGCTGGGCGGCAACATCGTGGGCTTTGTCGGCTACGACCGCTCACGCGATCCGAAAACACCGCCCACCATGGGCGAAATCTGGGCCATTTATGTCACCCCCGCTTTTTGGGGCAAGGGGGTTGGACTGGCCTTATGGGACGCTGCCCGCGAAGGTCTGATCGACGAAGGCTGCACCAAAGTCAGCGCCTGGGTGCCGCTGGGCTACGAACGTGCGCTGCGTTTTCACGACATGGCAGGCTTCAAGCGCGAGATGACCAGCATCAAGACCGTGCCGCTGGGGGCGGTGAAGATCGAAGAAATCCGCTTCAAGCGCGATTTGAGCTAAACCCACGCCCTCAGGTGCGCCGCAGCACCGCACTGCCAATCGAGTAGCCCGCGCCAAAGGAGCAGATCACGCCGACCTCGTCTTTGCGAAAGTCGTCATGATGCCGGTGAAAGGCGATGATGGAGCCGGCCGAGGCGGTGTTGGCGAACTCGTTGAGGATGACGGGCGCATCGTCTGGCGTGGCATCGCGCCCCAGCAGTTTGCGCCCGATCAGCTGGTTCATCGCCAGGTTGGCCTGGTGCAGCCAGAAGCGCCGCACATCGCCAGGGGTCAGGTCCAGCGATGCCAGATGGCTGCCAATGTGGCTGGCGGCCATCGGGCAGACTTCCTTGAACACCTTGCGGCCCTCTTGGTAAAACAGCAGGTCACGGTCATCGGGGTCGCGGTCTTCGCTGCGGGTCATGAAACCGGCGTTGTTGCGAATGGCGTTCGAGAACGAGGTCACCAGCTTGGTGCCGAGCACTTCAAACACCCCCACCGGCGCATCGACCAGTCGCTCCACCAGAATCGCGGTGCAGACATCGCCAAAGATGAAATGGCAGTCGCGGTCTTTCCAGGCCAGGTGCGGCGATGTGATTTCGGGGTTGACGATCAGCACGGCGCGCGCGGCACCGCTTTTCACGGCGTTGGCGGCCATCTCGATGGCAAAGGTGGCCGACGAACACGCCACATTCATGTCAAAGCCAAAGCCGCCAATGCCCAGCGCGTGCTGAATTTCGATGGCCATGGCCGGGTAGGCGCGCTGCATGTTGGCAGCCGCGCAGATGACACCATCAACGGCGGCGGGTTTCTTGCCCGCACGTTTCAAGGCATCGCGCCCGGCCTGCACCGCGATGTCGGCCATCAGCGATATCTCGCTGTCAGGGCGCGATGCCAAGCGTGGGCGCATCCGGGTGGGGTCGAGCACACCAGACTTTTCCAGTACATAGCGCTGTTGGATGCCAGAGGCTTTTTCGATGAATTCGACGCTGGAGCTGGGCACGGCGGTGCGTTTGCCGGCAGCGATGTCGGCGGCGTTGGCGGTGTTTTCCAGTTCGGCGAAGCGGTTGAAAGCATCCACCAGCTCGGCGTTGCTGATGACATGAGGGGGCGTAAAAAGCCCGGTGCTGCTGATACAAACGCGGTGCATGACTAGTCTTCCAAAAAATGAGGCGACGCTGCTGCGCCTAAACAATGGCGCGGATTATCGTTCTGCGCTGGGGTTCGGTAACAATCCGCCTGCTGCCAATATTCCTTTAACCTTAACTACCTGAAAAGCCATGGCAACCAGTCTGTTGGTTCTGATTGATGACATTGCAACCGTGTTGGACGATGTGGCCCTGCTGGCCAAGGTTGCCGCCAAAAAAACCGCCGGCGTGCTGGGTGACGATCTGGCGCTCAATGCGCAGCAGGTCGCCGGCGTCCAAGCCGAACGCGAGTTGCCGGTGGTGTGGGCGGTATGCAAGGGCTCGTTCCTCAACAAGCTGATCCTGGTGCCGCTGGCGCTGTTGTTGAGCAGCTTTGCGCCGTGGGCGGTGACACCGCTGCTGATGGCGGGCGGACTGTTTTTGTGCTTTGAGGGTTTCGAGAAAATTGCCCACAAGCTGCTGCACAGTCAGGCCGAAGACGCTGCACACCACGAGGCGCTGGTGCAGGCGCTGGCCGATGCGTCGGTGGATCTGGTGGCGCTGGAAAAAGAAAAAATCAAGGGGGCCATTCGCACCGATTTCATTTTGTCCACCGAGATCATCGTCATCGCTTTGGGCATTGTGCAGGCCAGCCCGTTGTTGACACAGATTGGCGTGCTGTCGGGCATTGCCATCGTCATGACCGTTGGGGTGTATGGGGTGGTGGCGGGCATTGTCAAGCTGGACGACTTGGGGCTGTACCTGCACCGCCAGAGCGGCGACGCGGCGCTGGCCGCGTTGCAGCGGGCCGCTGGTGCAGCGATTTTGCGCGCCGCACCGTGGTTGATGAAGGCCTTGACGGTGCTGGGCACAGCGGCCATGTTTCTGGTGGGCGGTGGCATTCTGGCGCATGGCTTGCATGCGGTGGGGCACTGGATTGAGCAGGTCAGCGCCGCGACAGGTGCGCTGGCACCCCTGGTGTCCATGACGCTTGACGGATTGTTGGGCGTGCTGGCCGGTGCGCTGGCACTGCTGGTGTTCACAGCGATCAGCAGGATCAAGACCAAAATTTATAATAAATAGGCTTCTAACCCTTTCTGTATATGTGCTGACAGCTATATAAATTATAGTTATAGATGATCAGGCCTGGCTAGCCAATTGTCACCCTGGCGAAGGAGACGTGCCGTTGAAATTGCTCGAACTTCCCCGCTCCAAAGTGCAGCTTGGTGCGCCTGTGCCCTGGAACGTGCGCGATGCCGATGAGCAACTGCTGTTGAAAAAGGGGCAAATTGTCGAGACCGTGCATCAGCTCGATGCCTTGCTGACGCGCGGTGCGTTTGTCGATGCCGAAGAAATCAAGGCCGCGCAACAAGCCCTGCACGTGGCGCAGCAACCCGTCCAGGCTGTCGCCATACCGCCTAATCTGTTTGGTTTGTGGGACGAGGCCACACAAAGCCTGCACAAGCTGGCGACTGAACTGCGCACCCCAGAAGCCCATCCGTTACCGGGAAGATGGCTTGACCGGTTCGATGACTTTGCCCGGCAGGTTGTCAAGCTGGTGGATTTCAACACCAACATTGCCATTTACCGTTGTCTGCGCCAGGAGCAGACCCACCATTTCTACTATGGCTATGCGCATGCGCTGCACACGGCAGTGTTGTGCCTGTTGCTGGGGCGCTACATGAAGTGGCCCTCGGCGCATGTGTTGACGCTGGTGAAGGCAGCCATCACCATGAATGTGTCGATATTCGAGCTACAAGGGCAGCTTGCCGGCATGGACACGCCACTCACCGAGAGCCAGCGCGGCCAGATCAAACAGCATTCGCTGAAGTCGGCCGAGCTGTTGCAAAGCGCTGGCGTGACCGCCGCTGACTGGCTGACGGCAGTTGTTCAGCACCACGAACACCTGGACGGTAGCGGCTATCCGGCCGGGCTCAGGGAGATGACGGAAGTGGCCGTTGCACTGCGAGTGACGGATGTCTTCCTGGCCAAGATCAGCCCTCGTCTCCGACGCGAGCCGTTGACGACGCAAGAGGCGACGCGGCAACTATTCCGGGAAGATCAGGGCGGACAGCTTTCGACGGCACTGATCAAGGTGTTTGGCATTTACCCGCCGGGTGAGTTTGTGCGCCTGGCCAACGGTGAACTCGGTCTGGTGATCGAGCGCACCGAGCATGTGCGCTGCCCGGTGGTGGCGGCCATCACCAACACGCAGGGGCAGCCGGTGCACCAAACCGCTCGGCGCAGCACGCTGGACCCGGCCTTTGCCATCACCGGCGTGGTCACCGACAGATCACTGGTGGCACGCCTGCCGCCCGAGCGGCTTTACGGCTACGCCAGGGTGGCAACCGCCGTGCATTCGCAAACCT
>JAIFMT010000109.1 GCA_020048295.1 Rhodoferax sp. | reverse complement strand
TTGTGTGACATAAAGCAGCATGGCCTGGCGTGACACCAGCTCTTGCCGGTGCTGGGCATCCAGCAGGTAGGCCCACTGGGCCAAAGGTGAGTCACCCAGCGCGCGCCAGTCTTGCTGGTCGGCACCAAAGCCGTTGTATTGGTACTCGGCCGTGACGGACAGTTTGCCCAGCGTGGTGTAGGTCACGCCGCCGGCAAAACGGTTGCGTCTGACCGGCCTGTCAGGCAGCGCCAACGCGCGCTTGAGCGGATCAACCTCGCTGCTGTTTGACCACTCGGCGTGGGCCACTGCGGCGTCGGACAACAGCGCGGTCAGGCTGGCACCCACGGTGGCGGACTGGTTTTGTTCTTTGTACAGCAGTACCTGGCTGTTGAAACCTTGTGAAAACTGGGTGCTGAGTTCAAACAGGCCACGATTGCGGTGATTGGTGGAGCCCAGGTCCAGATTCCAGCCATCCGGGCTTGACTGGTCTTCGAGCTTGGGTGAGTAGGTAACCGACATCGACCCGCCCGTCCACAGGCGCTGGGCGCGCAGCATGACGCTGCCCAGGCGGTTTTCGCGCATGGCAAACGGGTTGGTGGATGTCAGGGTGCGCAAGCTGCCATCGCGAAAAAAGTCGGTCGGGTTGTAGCCGTAGGCTGGCCCATGGCGCAGGTTGATGCGCCCAAACTCCAGCACGGTGTTGCCGCCTTCGGGTTGCCAGCTCACATACGCCTCGCGCAGGCTGTTCACAGTGGCATCCGCACCGGCATCGGCCGGGTTCATGTGGTCGATGCGGTCGGAAATGACCACCCGCAAATGGGGAGCAAGCCGGGATGCGTGAGTAAAGTCGATGGAGGCCCGGCCAAGGCTGCGGCTGCCGCTGGCATAGCGCTGTGCGGCGCTGCCAATGGCACCTTCAACAAAAATTTTGCTGCTGGCCGTCGTTTCAGGCGACGCTTCGGGCGCGCTCTCCAGACTGAGGGGGTCAATGTCTGCTTCGGTGGCAGCGGACGGCTGTATATGCATCAAGGCAAGGACAGCACAAGACAAAAGGGCGCAGCAGGGCAAAGAGCGCATGGGTTTACTCCGGTTGGAAGCGGGGCAGGTAATCACGCTGCATCCAGGTGTCGGGGATCGTGCGGGCAAGATAGTCTGAGAACCGCATGATGGTGACCGACTGCGGGTTCAGGCCATCAATGATGACAGTTTCGGTCGGGCGCTCCAGCCCCAGTTGGGGCTGAAAGCGGCGGTAATAGGCTGTTTTGAGCAGGCGCGCTGATTCGGCAAAAAAACGTGCCTTGATGGGGCGGCTGTTGCCGGCATCGACCCACATTTCGATACTGGCGTAGGTGACATCGGGTGACGTGGCGGCCAGGGCGAGTTTGTGCGCCTTGCAGGTCTTGCGTTCGCCATCCTGGATGTCCTCGGTGGCGATCAGGGTGGCTTTGTAGTCCTTGGCCAAATTGACGGTGGCGACATCGCCGTTGGAGGCCTGCCCCAACAGCCGTTGCTGCGCAGACAAGCGCACGCTGGCCTTCGAGACTGGGTCATAAAACCACATGTCGTTGCCATTCTTGAGCATCAGCTTGCCGGCATCGCGTGCAGGTAGCACAAACCGGACCAGGCTGGAAAACTGGCCATTGGGCTGGCTGCGCGAGTAGCTGACCAGGGTGCTGGTGTCGATTTGCTTGCCGGCCTGAAATTCGGTCAGCGTGACCGTGATGCTGAAGTCACGGCCCGGGTTGCGGATGGCATCACTGGCCACCAGAATTTCGTCCGCAGACGGGGCCGCAAAGGCATGGCCAGCAGCAAGCACGAATGAGAGCAGGAGAAGCGCAAAGTTTTTCATGATGGGTGGCTGTTTGTCCATTAAAAGTCATGAATTGACTGCTGCATTGATTATTACCGCAACCAAAGCAGCCAGGAATGTCGTTGGATCGTTGAACAGTTCGTTTGTATCATCATGGGTCTGAAGACAAATGTTGACGTTCATGTCGCCTTGTCCCGGGTCTTTTCATCACCGGAGTTTCAATGAATTTGCGCGAGCGTGCTTACAAAGTGTTGCAGGCCGGACGGGCCTTTGGCGCGCTTGACAGGGAGGTGTTGCAGGATTTGGCAAGCTTGCTGGAGTTTCAGAGTGTGCCAGGTGGCACGCAGGTGTTTCGGGAGGGGGAGCCCTCGGTTGACATGATTTTTGTCATGAGCGGCGGGCTGCGGGTGTCGCGGCGCGATGCCGCAGGTCAGGTGAATCTGTACAACGAAGTGCGTCCGGGGCAAAGTGTTGGTGAGGCCGGCCTGATGCTGCAGCAGCCCCGCACCGCAGACGTGACCGCCATGCGCGACAGCGCGCTGGCGATGTTGAGCCGGGCCAATTTTGAGACCTTGCTGATGCGCTACCCGCTGGCGTTGAGCCGGGTTTTTGCACTGGCGAATTTTCATCAGGGGCGCGATGAGCGCAAGATCAATGAGCAGCGCTATGCCCAGGCGTATGTGGTGATTGGCCTGCACGACGGTGCCGGGATTGGCGAGGTGGCGGGTTGCCTGGTGCGGGCGTTTGCCAAGCGTGGACGGGTGCATCATTTCAGGCCGCAGGATGCCGATGGGGCTGTGATGGTCGATGCCATCGATGCTGACCGGCAGAATGAACTGGACGAACAGTTTGATTTTCTGGTGTATGAGGCCGAACCCACTTTGTCGCCCTGGACCAGGCGCGCTTTTCGGCAAGCCGACCAAGTGGTGTTTGTGGCGAATGTTGGTGCGGCTCAGGCATTGGGCGAGACCGAGCAGCGCTTGATGCAGGAGCTTGGCTTTGCCATGAAGCGCAAGCATCTGGTGCTGCTGCATCCGGCTTTTGCGCAACTGCCAACCGGTGTTGCAAATTGGCGCTGCGACGGCCGGTTTGAGCGGGTTTACCCGCTTCGTACGCAGCATGAAGGTGATTTCTTGCGGCTGTCCCGGTTTCTGACGGGTAGTGCCTTGGGGGTGGTGTTGGGCGGTGGCGGCGCGCGTGGCTTTGCGCATGTTGGGGTGTTGCAAGCGCTTGAAGAGGCGGGTATGGCGGTCGATCTGGTGGGCGGCAACAGCATGGGGGCGCTGATTGGTGCGCAGTATCTGCAAGGCGTGTCGCTGGACGACATCGTGACGCGAACCCGACGCTTTGCAACAGGTGGCGAGCGCTTGACCTTGCCATTGGTGTCGCTGGTTTCTGGACGGCGGGTGGAACGCGATTTGAAACGCATGTTTGGCGATACAGCCATCGAGGAACTGTGGCGCCCCTATTTTGCCGCGGCTTGCAACTTGACCCGTGGTGTCACTGTGGCGCAGGAAACCGGCCCTTTGTGGCGTGCCGTGCTGGCCAGCAATTCACCGGCCGGCCTGTTTCCGCCGGTACTGCATCAGGGGGAGTTGTTGGTGGACGGTGCCATACTGGATAACGTGCCGGTCGAGGCGATGCGCGTGCGCTTGGGCACTGCGCTGGAGAAGCGTCGTGGCAATGGCACCATCATTGCCGTCGATGTGGGGGTGCCAGATGCACTGGCTGCTGACCCGGCTCTGCAGCGCCTGTCGCCATGGCAGGCGATCAGGGGTCACTTTTCCCCGGGAGCGCGGTCTTCGCCAGGTATTGGCGACATTCTCTACAGTGCCGGGCACGTCGGCTCGGTCAATCAACGTGGACGCACAATGGCACAGGCCGACTATTATCTGGAGCCGCCAGTCGCCGGATTTTCGTTGATGGGTTATCGCCATGCGCCGGCCATTGCCGAGCTGGGTTATCGTTACGCCCAGGAAAAAATTCAACAATGGAAACTACAGAGCGCATCGCTGTGATCAGCCAGCCCGTTGAGCTTTCATTGAGTCAGCGCGAGGTCTGGCTGGATCAGCGCGCATGGCCGGAGAGTCCGCACCTGAACATTGGGGGTGGGGCTTTTTTGTTTGGCCGTTTTGATCTGAACCGATTGAAGTCCGCTTTGGCGCTATTGGTCGCAGAAAGTGACGCTTTGCGGCTGGCTCCCAAGCTCGATGGGAGTCAAGTGCTGCTGGCAACCTACACACCGGTGTTGGAGTGGGTTGACCTGAGTGAGGCGCCTGACCCGCAAGTGGCCATGCGCCGCTGGTGGCAACGCTGGATACGCGAGCCCTTTGCGCTTGACGGTCAGCCGCCGTGGCGTTTTGCCCTGCTGCATGCGCATGACGAGTTGCATGGCCTGACGATTCAGTTTCACCATCTGGTGATGGATGGTTGGGGGACATCGGTGGTGATGCAGCGCTGGAGTGAAATCTACAACGCACTGAATACTGAACAAACCTGTGCACCGGGCAGTGGCGCAAGTTACCTGGCGTTCGTTGAAGAGTCCAACCTCTACCGTGATTCCGAAGCATTTCAGCGTGATGGGGCTTATTGGGCGGCACAAGTACCGGCTTTGCCGCCGCCATTGGTGCCGCGCCGCCATGGCTCAGCCCATGCACAGCAATTGCCCGATTCGCGGCTGGTGACGCAAAGCATTTCACGTGCCGACTATGCGCGTCTTGAAGCGCATGCCAGCGCCGTAGGCGCCACGGCCTTTAATTTCTTTTTGGCGGCGTTGGCGCTGTACTTTGCCCGCATCAACCAAGTCGCTGAGGTGGTGATAGGTATTCCCAGCTTGAACCGCGCGGGCCGGCGCTTCCGGTCAACACCAGGCATGTTTGTTGGTGTTCTGGCAGTCAGGCTGGTGTTGACAGAGGGGTTGACGGCTGCCGATTGGCTGGCTGCCACTGGCACAGCCCTGCGCAGTGCGTTGCGGCATGCGCGGTATCCGTTGAGCGAAGTTGGCAAAGCGCTACAGGTGATACGCGCGGGTCGTGATGGCTTGTTTGATGTGCTGCTGTCGTTTGAGCGGCAGGATTACGCGGTGGCTTTTGGCTCGGCCGCGCTGGTGGATTCCAGACAAATATTTTCGGGGACATCGCGTTATCCACTGGGGGTGACCGTCTGTGAGTTTCACCCGGACCAGGATCTGGAACTGGCGCTGGAAGCCAGTAGCGCGTGTTTTTCTGCAGGTGAGCCTGAATTGCTGGGGCGACGGCTGTGGCATGTGATCGAGGAACTGATGGCTGCGCCCGATGCGCCAGTGGACGGCATATCGGTGATGCCACCCGACGAGCGCAGGGCCTTGATAGATGGGCTCCACAAAGACATTGTTTGTCATGCAGCGCCGCATACCTATATTTCAAGATTTGAGCAGCAAGCAATTTTGCGGCCTGATGCGACGGCGCTGGTCTGGAACGGTGGCGACATCAGCTATGGCGTACTGGGCCGATGTGCCGGGCGGCTTGCCTTGCAGTTGCAGGCCGCTGGTGCAACCCGCAACAAGGTCGTTGCGATGGCGATGGCGCGATCACCGGCCATGGTGGTGGCGCTTTTGGCCGTGGCGAAGGCCGGTGCCGCATTTTTACCGCTCGACACCGAGGCACCAACCCTCCGATTGACGCAAATTTTGCAGGACAGTGCTGCATGCGCCTTGCTGATTGAGGCACCGGGGGAGGCACGGCTTGCCCAGTTACATGTCAATACGCTGGTATTGAACGCTGAGGCCTTGCTGAACGAGCCCGTGCAGGCAGATGGGCGTGCGCCG
>JAIFMT010000081.1 GCA_020048295.1 Rhodoferax sp. | reverse complement strand
CGTCGATTCACCGCCGATGTCCAGAATATCTGCCCCATCCAGAATCAGCTGCTCACAATGCCGCAGCGCCGCCGCCGTTGTGCCACGTTGCCCGCCATCCGAAAAAGAATCAGGCGTAACATTCACAATCCCCATCATCCGGGGTCTGCTGAGGTCAATTAGGAAGCGGCTGGTTTGCCATTGCATCGGAGGCTGTGGGATCATTCGCGCCATTCTGGAATAAAAAACGGGGCCAAAGCCCCGCTTTCTGGTTAAACCAATGCTTCAGGCCGCGTGTGGTGCGGTATCGGTCTTGACCACTGGCGGGCCACCCGTGCCGCCATCCGTGCTGCTAGCAGGCGGAATGCGCGGTGACCAGTCTTTGGGTGGACGCGGCTCCTTGCCGGCCATGATGTCGTCGAGCTGGTCGCTGTCAATGGTTTCCCACTCCAGCAGGGCCTTGGCCATGGCGTGCATGTTGCTGCTGTGTTCTTCGATCAGACGGCGTGCCAGTGCATACTGCTCGTCGATGATGCGGCGCACCTCAGCATCGACCTTTTGCATGGTTTCCTCGCTCATGTTGGTGGTTTTGGTCACCGAGCGGCCCAAAAACACTTCGCCTTCGTTGTCGGCATAGACCATCGGGCCCAGTGCCTGCGTCATGCCGTAGCGCATCACCATGTCGCGGGCAATGTGGGTGGCGCGCTCAAAGTCGTTGCTGGCACCAGTGGTCATCTGGTGCATGAACACTTCTTCGGCAATGCGGCCACCAAACAGCATGCTGATCTGGTTGAGCATGTAGTCCTTGTCGTAGCTGTAGCGGTCTTGCGCCGGCAGGCTCATGGTCACGCCCAAAGCGCGGCCACGCGGAATGATGGTGACCTTGTGCACCGGGTCGCACTTGGGCAGTAGCTTGCCAATCAGCGCGTGGCCCGACTCGTGGTAAGCGGTGTTGCGGCGCTCTTCCTCTGGCATCACCATGCTCTTGCGCTCCGGGCCCATCAGGATTTTGTCCTTGGCTTTCTCGAAATCCTGCATTTCCACCGTGCGGGCGTTACGCCGCGCCGCCATCAGCGCAGCTTCGTTGCACAGGTTGGCCAGATCGGCACCGCTCATGCCGGGCGTGCCCCGGGCAATCACGGCCGGGTTGACGTCCTGACTTAACGGTACCTTGCGCATGTGGACGTTCAAGATTTGTTCGCGGCCACGAATGTCGGGCAGCGTCACATACACCTGGCGGTCAAAGCGGCCCGGGCGCAGCAGCGCGGCATCCAGAATATCAGGGCGGTTGGTGGCAGCCACCACGATCACGCCCAGGTTGGTCTCAAAACCGTCCATCTCGACCAGCATCTGGTTGAGCGTTTGCTCGCGTTCGTCATTGCCACCACCCAGGCCAGCACCGCGCTGACGGCCGACTGCGTCAATTTCGTCGATAAAGATGATGCACGGGGCGTTTTTCTTGGCGTTCTCAAACATGTCGCGCACCCGCGAGGCACCGACACCGACAAACATTTCCACAAAATCAGAACCCGAGATCGAGAAAAACGGCACTTTGGCTTCGCCCGCAATGCTCTTGGCCAGCAAAGTTTTACCGGTGCCGGGGGGCCCCACCAGCAGAAGACCGCGCGGAATGCGGCCACCGAGCTTCTGGAACTTGGCCGGATCCTTCAGGAAGTCCACCACTTCCTTGACTTCCTCCTTGGCCTCATCGCAGCCAGCCACGTCGGCAAAGGTGACAGTATTGGTGTTTTCGTCGAGCAGGCGCGCCTTGCTCTTGCCAAAGCTGAAGGCCCCGCCCTTGCCGCCACCCTGCATCTGCCGCATGAAATAAATCCACACACCAATCAGCAGCAGCATCGGACCCCAGCTGACCAGCAGCGTCATCAACAGCGAGCCTTCTTCACGCGGACGCACGTCAAACTTGACATCGTTGGCAATCAAATCACCCACCAGACCGCGGTCAAGGTAAGTGGCAGTCGTGCGCACCCGGCGGTCATCGGTGGTAATGGCCACAATTTCAGTGCCACTTTGGCCTTCCTGGATGACGGCGCTTTTGATGCGGTTATTGCGCACCTCGTCCAGAAAGTCGGAATAACCGACATAACCGGCGCTGGCACTGGGGCGCGCGTCAAACTGCTTGAAAACAGTAAACAGCACCATTGCAATCACCAACCAGACGGCAATTTTTGAAAACCACGGATTGTTCAAGCGAAACTCCAGTAAGGGCTCAGGAAACGTTCATACAGTCACAGGGCACGGATTTTAGACTTCTCCCTCAACCGCGCGGAGCCCGGATGGCGAATCAGCCACAGCATTTGCACGGAAATGCAGGCTATTTGAGGCCCATACCAACTAAAAAGGTCTCGGACGACTTGTCGCGTGATGCCTTGGGCTTGATGCGCTTGACCGTCACAAAAGCCTCTTTGAAGCGTTTGAACATCGCCTCATAAGTGCCGCCGTGAAACACCTTGGCCACCAGCGCCCCCTGCGGCTTGAGGTGAGCCTGGGCAAATTCGATCGCCAACTCCACCAGATGCTCGACCCGGGCGGCATCGGCCGAGTGAATGCCCGACAGATTGGGGGCCATGTCGGACAGCACGACATCGGCCAACTGGCCCTGCATCTGCTGCGCCAGCTGCGCCAACACCGCGTCCTCGCGGATGTCACCCTGAATGAACACCACGCCCTCGATCGGCTCCATCGGCAGCATGTCCAGCGCAATGATCCGGCCATTGAGCTCACCGGCTGCGGCACCGCCACCGGTGGCGGTTTTGGGCGACAGCTTGCGCCTTGCGTATTGGCTCCAGGCACCCGGTGTGGAACCCAGATCGACCACCAGCTGGCCAGGCTTGATCAGGTGCAGGGTTTCATCAATTTCCAGGAGCTTGTAGGCGGCGCGGGCCCGGTAGCCGTCTTTTTGCGCCAGTTTGACGTAAGTGTCGTTGACGTGGTCGTTAAGCCACGCGCGGTTGACTTTGCTGCTTTTGACTGCTGATTTCATGTGTCGCCGATAATACCGCCATGCCTCACATCCAACTTACCCCCGCCCAACGCAAAGTGCACCGTGCTGACGCCCATCATCTTGACCCGGTGGTCATGATCGGTGGCGACGGTCTCACCGATGCCGTCAAAAAAGAAGCCGATGCCGCCCTGAACGCCCACGGACTGATCAAGGTGCGCGTTTTCTCAGACGACCGCGCCGCCCGCGAAACCATGTTTGCCACCCTGGCCAACGAGCTGCATGCTGCGCCGATTCAGCACATTGGCAAGCTGCTGGTGCTGTGGCGTCCGCTGCCAGAGCGCGAAAAGACCGTCGATGAAGACCGCATGCCTGGCCCCAAGGATGTGAAAGTGCTGAAATTCAGCAAACGTGGCGGCCAGCGCCCCGAAGTCAAAACCCTGCGCGTGCTGGGCAACCAGCGCCTGACCACCGGCGGTCAGATCAAGCGCGCCAAAAAGAAACCGGTGAGCATCAAAAAGCGCAATCAGGATTGACCCGCTTTGCCGGCCGTCACTGCGCTGGCTTGCCAGGCAGCAGTTTGTTGAAAGTCAGTCCAGCACACACCCACTGCAGCGCGTACAGGCCGGTGCCCACGCTGTGCCACAGGCGCAAGTTGTCCCGGGCAATGATGTGCGGTGCCACAGCAAACTCGGACAGTAACGCCAGCAACATCCCGCCAACGATATAAAGCATAGCTGGTGGCGCTTGTCTGTCTTGGGCTGGAGCCTGTTTTTCTCTGAAATTCAGCAGCAACAGCAGGCCACACACCACAGCGACCCAGGTTTGCGCAGAAAACAGTTTGGCGGCCATATTGCCGGCCAGCGCCGGTGTCGGCAGGTTGGCAAACAGCATCGGCACCACGTAAAAGCCCACGGTGGTCAAGCTGCCCCACCACAAAGCAGCAATCCAGACTGCCGCGCCCGACAACGCCGATTTCATCGCACCGGCATCCGTTCAGAGGTAGCTGACGGTCACCACTTCATAGCGCCGCAAACCGCCAGGTGCCTGCACTTCTGCCACATCGCCTTCTTCCTTGCCAATCAGCGCGCGGGCAATCGGGCTGTTGATGTTGACCAGCCCAAGTTTGATGTCGGCCTCGTCCTCGCCAACAATCTGGTAGGTGACCTTGTCGCCACTGTCTTCGTCTTCCAGCTGCACGGTGGTACCAAACACCACACGACCACCCGCATCGAGCGTGGATGGATCGATGATTTGCGCAGCTGACAGCTTGCCTTCAATTTCCTGGATGCGGCCTTCGACAAAACCCTGTTTGTCCTTGGCAGATTCGTACTCGGCGTTTTCGCTCAGGTCGCCTTGCGCGCGCGCCTCGGCAATGGCGTTGATCACCGCAGGGCGCTCCACGGTCTTGAGCTTGTGCAGTTCAGCCTTGAGGATGTCTGCGCCGCGTTTGGTAATGGGAAGGGTCGCCACGTACTGCTCCGGGAAAAAAAGGTGTCACAAAATAAAACCGCCGAACGTGATCGTCCGGCGGCGAGGTTGAATTATGCCGTGAATACGGCGGCGCTCACCCAACCGAAACGGTCTGCCCAACCGTTTCAGGGGGCTTGCAACTGCGCGTGCATTTCCTGCACCGAGATCACGTCGAGCTGATCCATGTAGCGCATGCCTTGCACGGCGGCTTCGGCACCGGCAATGGTGGTGAAGGTGGTGACGCGTGACAGCAGTGCAGTGGTGCGGATCTGGCGCGAGTCGGCAATGGCGTTGCGGCGTTCTTCGACGGTATTGATGACCAGAATGATCTCGTCGTTTTTCATCATGTCCACGATGTGCGGGCGGCCTTCGGCCACTTTATAGACCGCCGTGCAGGGCACGCCGGCAGCGCTGATGGCTGCTGCCGTGCCCTTGGTGCCCACCACCACAAAGCCCATGTCGCACAGCGAGCGGGCAATTTCAATCGCGCGCGGTTTGTCGCTGCCCTTGACGGAAATAAACACCTTGCCAGCCGAGCTGCCATCAGGCAGGTGCGCGCGCGGCAGCTTGGACTGCGCGCCCATTTGCGACTTCACAAACGCCTCGCCAAAGGTTTTGCCAACCCCCATGACCTCACCGGTCGATTTCATCTCGGGGCCCAGAATGGTGTCCACACCGGGGAACTTGACGAACGGGAACACCGCTTCCTTGACGCTGAAATACGGCGGTGTCACCTCACGCGTGATGCCTTGCGAAGCCAGCGTTTGCCCCACCATGCAGCGCGCCGCCACCTTGGCCAGTTGCACACCGGTGGCTTTAGACACAAACGGCACCGTGCGCGAGGCTCTCGGGTTGACCTCCAGCACATAAATCACGTCCTGGCCGTCAATGTGCTGAATCGCAAACTGCACGTTCATCAGGCCAACGACATTGAGCGCCTGCGCCATGGCGGCGGTCTGGCGTTTGATCTCAGTGACGGTATCAAAGCACAGGCTATAAGGCGGCAGCGAACAGGCCGAATCACCACTGTGCACGCCGGCTTGCTCGATGTGCTCCATCACGCCGCCGATATTGGTCTGGCCGGTGGCATCGCGCACGCAATCCACATCGCATTCGATGGCATCGTTCAAGAAGCGGTCCAGCAACACGGGCGAATCGTGCGACACCTTGACGGCTTCGCGCATGTA
>JAIFMT010000120.1 GCA_020048295.1 Rhodoferax sp. | reverse complement strand
TCGAGCTTGAAAACGGCCACGGTTCGCACCAGGTCCTGCGCCTGCGACTTGAGACTGCTGGCCGCGGCGGCCATTTCTTCAACCAGTGCCGCGTTTTGCTGGGTCACTTGGTCCATTTGCGCCACCGCTTCACCGACTTGCGAGACACCCAGGCTCTGCTCGTCGCTGGCATGGCTGATCTGGCCCATGATGTCGGTCACGCGCTTGATGGATGTCACCACCTCGTTCATGGTGCTGCCAGCCTGATCCACCAGCGTGGTGCCTTGTGTCACTCGGTCCACACTGGCGTTGATCAAGGTCTTGATTTCTTTGGCGGCATCGGCAGAGCGGCCGGCCAGCGAGCGCACCTCTGAGGCCACCACGGCAAAACCGCGGCCCTGCTCGCCAGCGCGAGCAGCTTCGACGGCCGCGTTCAGCGCCAGGATGTTGGTCTGGAAGGCAATGCCGTCAATCACCTGAATAATGTCCGATATCTTGCGCGAGGCCTCGTTGATGCCCTTCATGGTGTCCACCACCTGCGACACCACTTCGCCGCCTCGTACCGCTACCGTTGAGGCACTTTGCGCCAACTGGTTGGCCTCGCGCGCCGAGTCGGCGTTTTGTTTTACCGTGGTACTGAGTTGTTCCATGCTGGCGGCGGTTTGCTCCAGCGCGCTGGCCTGGCTTTCGGTGCGTGCTGACAGGTCGTGGTTGCCCTGGGCAATTTCAGCACTGGCAGTGGCAACCGAGTCCGACCCCTGGCGCACATGGTGTACGACTTTGGCTAGCCCGCTTTGCATGTCTTTCAGTGATTGCAGCAGCAGCGCGGTCTCGTTGTGGCCACTGCTGTCAAATTGCAGGCTCAGGTTGCCGGCCGTCACTGCCTGCGAAATCTCGACCGCGCGAAGCAGCGGACTGGTGATACTGCGAATGATCCACAGCGCCATCAGCACGGCAGACAGCAAGGCAAAGGCCGCAATGCCGACAATGGTGTAGCGTGTGGCGGCAATGGCGGACTCCACTTCATTTTTAGAGGTTTGCATCAAGTCCTCCTGGCTCTTGATCAAGCGGTCCAGGGCTGCCCAGTAGTCTTGCAGCACCGGATCAGTGTCTGTAAGTAGCAGTTTGGCCTCGTCAGTCTTGCCTGCGTCGATCAGTTCGGCAAACTTGAGCCGCAGCGGGACATAGCGATCGCGTACTTGCGTCAGTTGATTGAACAGCGCCCGGGTTTGCTCGGTGTGGATCCTGGTATCGACTTGTTTCATCAAATCGCCGAGCTCTTTGCCTGCGGCACCCACTTGTGCAACTTCTTTTTTGGCTACTGCAGCGTCTGTGGCCAAAACTGCGTTGCGCATGGACCGCGCAACCACGTTCAGGGCATCCTTCATGTTGTGCAGTGAATCAATCATCGGGTAGCTGTCAGTGACTACCGCTTCAAAGGAGATGCGGATGGTGTTGATCTTGATCAGTGCGCTGGTTGCAATGAGCACCAACAACAGGATCAGCGCGCCAAAGCCGACGATCAGGCGGGTAGAAATACGTATGTCTTTGAGATTCATGGCAGTTGCCCTTGTGGCGACGGTTTGTTGATCAGCGTATTGCGGCTGGCAGCAGCGGGATTGTCAAGCGGGTACAGGTGTGATGACCGCCCCGCGCCAGAATTGAGGTGGCGCAGCGCGCAAAAAACTTAAAAAGTTTCCCAATCTGCATCACTGGTGGCCGCCGTGGAGGGCGCTGCAGTGGCCGCAACCGCTGTGCTGGCCACGCCTGCGGTACTGCGTCCGCGTGCGGCAGCACCCTGAGGCACCGCGCTGCTGCGCCGGTCACGCCCGGCAAAAGTGCCCGCCTTGGGGGGGTGGGCGCGCACCTTGGTGCCGGACAAAGGCAGCACTGTAGCCACACCACCAGCCGTCAGCTTGAATACCGCCACGGTTTGCACCAGATCCTGGGCTTGCGTCTTCAAGCTGGCTGCAGCGGCGGCCATCTGTTCGACCAGCGCGGCGTTCTGCTGGGTGACCTCGTCCATTTCTGCCACAGCGGCACCCACCTGGGCCACCCCCTGGCTTTGGGCCACGCTGGCAGCGCTGATCTGGCCCATGATGTCGGTCACCCGCTTGATCGACTGCACCACCTCGTTCATGGTGGCACCGGCCTGATCCACCTGCGTGGTGCCTTGCTCCACCCTTGTGACGCTGGCATTGATCAGCGCCTTGATTTCTTTGGCGGCATCGGCACTGCGGCCCGCCAGCGAACGCACCTCCGAGGCCACCACGGCAAAGCCTCGGCCCTGCTCGCCAGCACGGGCCGCTTCTACGGCGGCGTTGAGCGCGAGGATGTTGGTCTGAAATGCAATACCGTCAATCACCTGAATGATGTCGCTGATCTTGCGCGACGACTCGTTGATACCCCTCATGGTGTCGATGACTTGCGTGACCACCTCGCCACCTTGCACGGCCACGCTTGAGGCGCTCAGCGCCAGCTGGTTGGCCTGGTGCGCCGAGTCGGCATTTTGTTTGACGGTGGCGCTGAGCTGCGCCATGCTGGATGCGGTTTGCTGCAGCGACGAGGCCTGGCTTTCGGTGCGGTTGGACAGGTCGTGGTTGCCCTGCGAGATTTCGCTACTGGCGCTGGCCACCATTTCGCAATTTTGGCGCACATGGGTCACCACCTTCACCAGGTTGGCGCGCATGGCATCGAGCATGCGGGTCATGCGGCCCATTTCGTCCTGACGGCCAGAGGCAATGTCTGACGACAGATCACCCGCCGTCATCTCGGCCAGCGCACGCTCCACGCGTGCAATCGGCTGTAACACGGCCCGGGCGGTCAAAAAAGCCACCACCAGCAAGCCGACCAAGCCCAGCAAGCCCGCTGCCACGCCAATCAGCAGCCAGCGCTGGCTTTGCGCCAGGGCACTCAGGTAAGAATCTTTGGCTTGCTGCTGCGAGACGGGAATCAGCAGTTGCAAGGGTTTGATGGCTGCCTTGTGCAGCACTGGCCAGTCGTCTTCAAGCACGGAGGTCAGTTGCGCCTTGTCGTTGGCGCGGTAACCGCCTTCCAGCTTTGACAAAACCTCATCAATGCGTGACCAATGGCTTTTCAGATCAGCATACAGGGCGCTTGAGTCCGGGGTGACAAAGATGATGTCAAGCACCGGTGTCAGACTTTTCCACAGCGCGGCAATGCTGACTTTGGATTCCTGCAAATGGGTCAATGAGCCGGCCACCGACACCTGCTCAAGCAGCACGCCGGCGGCGCGAAAACGCAGCTCCAGCAAGGTGTTTTCAACTTCCTGCATCTGCACCAGGGTTTCGGTGTGCTGATGATAGACATCGACCAGTGCCGCCTCGCTGACGCGGTTGGCGGCGATGGTCACACCGATCAGCAGCACGATGCCAAACAGCGCGAAGCCGGACAACATCCACAAGCGATTTTTGATTGACAAATGAATGCTCACGGCCAAGCCCTCAGAGGTGTTGCTGCGTTACTGGGTCGGCAAACCGGCCTTGCTCCACTCGGGCATGCCGCCACGGAACCAATAGATATGGTTGTAGCCGGCCTTCATGGCGACGACGCTGGCCTTATAGCTTTTCCAGCATTCCGGGCCGTTACAGAAAAAGACCATCGGGGCGGCCTTGTCGGTGGGCAGCTTGCTCAGGTCAAATTGGTCCTGGCTGGCATCAAACGAGACATCCTTGGCGCTTTTTTCCTTGTAGGGAACATTCTTGGCCCCTTTGATGGTTTTTTCAGCGTACTCGGCAGCCACCCGAGTGTCGATGGCCGGAGTTCCGCTGTCGATCAGCTTTTTGGCTTCGGCAGCGTTCACCAGCTTGGTACCGGCCAGTGTGGCGGGGTTATCAACGGCCAACGCCGGGCCGGTCAAACCGGCGGTCAGCAGCAGAATGGACAAAAATTTGAGATGGATGCGCTTGTTCAAGGGGAGTCTCCTGAGGGTTGGAATGGAAAACGCCCTTGATTCTGCTACGCAATGCAGGGTTTTCAGTGGTGATCTGCAACTTTTTGCAGACCGGCGTGGCGTTCGACGCAGTCAACGGGTGACTAAAACGTTTCCCAATCGGCATCATCGTTGCCTGCGGCAGGCTTTGGTGCTGGCAGGGGTGTTGTCTTGCGCTGCGGTACTGTGGGTTTGGACGTTGCGGCAGCTTGGCGCATGGGTTTCCCGACCAATGGCCTCTTCGGCGCGGATGCGACGGGAAAGGACGGCTGTCTGCTGGCATCAGCCGCGCCCAGCTTGAACACCGATACGGTCTGCACAAGCTCCTGCGCCTGCGATTTCAGACTGCTGGCCGCTGCCGCCATCTCTTCGACAAGGGCGGCATTCTGTTGCGTGACCTGATCCATTTGTGTCACTGCTTCACCCACTTGCGAGACACCGAGGCTTTGCTCGTCGCTGGCGTGGCTGATCTGGCCCATGATGTCGGTTACTTGCCGGATCGAACTGACCACCTCGCTCATCGTGCTGCCGGCCTGGTCAACCAGCGCGGTGCCTTGCTCCACCCGACTAACGCTGGCGCTGATCAACGCCTTGATTTCTTTGGCGGCCTCGGCCGAGCGTCCGGCCAGACTGCGTACCTCAGAGGCCACCACGGCAAAGCCGCGTCCCTGTTCGCCAGCGCGGGCGGCTTCAACGGCCGCGTTCAGGGCCAGAATGTTGGTCTGGAAGGCAATGCCGTCAATCACGCTGATGATGTCCGAAATCTTGCGCGAGGCTTCGTTGATGCCTTTCATGGTATCGACCACCTTGGCCACCACATCACCGCCCTGTACCGCCACTGTGCTGGCGCTTTGAGCCAACTGGTTGGCCTGACGCGCGCTGTCGGCGTTTTGCTTGACGGCTGCACTGAGCTGCTCCATGCTGGCAGAGGTCTGCTCCAGGGCGCTGGCCTGGCTCTCGGTGCGCGACGACAAATCGTTATCCGCCTGGGCGATCTCCGAGCTGGCAATGGCGATGCCAGAGGCGGCATCGCGCACTTCGGTGACCAGTTTTTTCAAGGCCGCATCCATTTCAGTCAAGACACCCGCGACGCTGTCGGGGCCACCGGTGTTGGCTATGTTGGCCGTCAGGTCACCCTTGGCAATGGCTGCCAAAGCGGTGCGGGCATCGGCTGGGTCGCAACCCAGCTCGCGGCGCAACGCAGATTGCATCTTGAGGCTCAGCACCAAGGCCACCAGTGCTGCAAAAGCGGCTAGGCCAATCGACAGGTAAGTGGCCGTTGCCGTGGATGACTTGACACTCTGGTGGGCTGCCTGCGAGCTCTTGGTGGCTACATCGAGCTGGTTTAACAACTCGGCCTTGAGATTTCGCCAGGCGGGGGTTTCTTCGGCGTTCAGGACACCCGTGGCATCGCTGGAGGCGGCTACCAGTGCCAGTACTTTTTCTTGCGCTTTGGCCTGCTCACTGCGCAGTTTGGGCAGTTGTGCCAGCGGCGTCTCGAACGAGGAGCCTTTGGCGCTGTCCACGGTGCGGGTAAAGGCCTTGTCATACGCAGCTTGCGCAGCCTTCAGGTTGTCGAAAGCTTTGGGGTTTTTCGGGTCGAGGATGATGTTGCGCATGGCCTGGCCCATTTGCAGGCCTTGGGCATACATTTCCGAGAGTCCGCGCTCAACCGCTTGTT
>JAIFMT010000005.1 GCA_020048295.1 Rhodoferax sp. | reverse complement strand
TTATCGATGGCAACAAGCGCACCGCGTTTGTGGCCGTGGAGCTGTTTTTGGCGTTGAACGGCTTCGATCTGGTGGCCGATGATGCAGGCTGCGTGCTGACCATGCTCGATGTCGCCGCCGGCGAGATCGAGGAAACGGCGTTTGCTGCCTGGATTCGATCGCATAGCGTGTCGCGTTGATGGGGTGCAAGGTGCCGGCGATGTTGCGCTTTGGCCCGCAAAATTGGGGTCAGAGCCCAATTCGGGGATGCGTTGGCGACGAATTGACAAGTAGTGGGCCGAATTGGGATCCGACCCCAAATTTGCTGCAGCGGCGCTCAAAATTGCTGCACTGAGGTCAAAACAAAAAGTAGCGTTGTGTCATCGGCAGGCTGGCTGCGGCTTCGCAGGTCAGCAGTTGGCCATCCGCGCGCACGCTGTAGGTCTGTGCGTCGATCTCCATTTGCGGCAAGTAGTGGTTGTGAATCATGTGCTGCTTGCGCACTCCCCGGATGTTTTTCACGGCGCTCAGGGTTTTGCTCAGGCCAAAGCGCTCTTTGATGCCGGCGTTCAGCCCGGCTTGCGACACAAAGGTGAGCGAACCACGCGCCACAGCGCCACCAAAGGCGCCAAACATCGGGCGGTAATGCACCGGCTGCGGGGTGGGAATCGACGCATTCGGGTCGCCCATCGCCGCCAGCGCGATAAAGCCGCCTTTCAATACCAACGCGGGCTTGACGCCAAAAAACGCCGGCTTCCACACCACCAGGTCGGCCCATTTGCCGACCTCAACGCTGCCCACCTCGTGGCTGATGCCATGGGCAATCGCCGGGTTGATGGTGTACTTGGCAACATAGCGCCGGGCGCGAAAGTTGTCGTTGCGCTGCTCGTATTCCAGCAGTTTGCCTGCACCCCGGTCTTCGCCCAGCACCAGCGGCGGGGCCAGCCAGCCGCGCTGCGCCTTCATTTTGCTGGCGGTTTGCCAGGTGCGGATGACCACCTCGCCAACGCGGCCCATCGCCTGACTGTCGCTGCTCATCATGGAAATTGCGCCAAGATCGTGCAGCACGTCCTCGGCGGCAATGGTCTCCTTGCGGATGCGGCTCTCAGCAAACGCCAGGTCTTCGGCAATGCCAGCGTCCAGGTGGTGGCAGACCATCAGCATATCGACGTGCTCGTCGAGCGTGTTGACGGTGTAGGGCATGGTCGGGTTGGTGCTGCTGGGCAAAAAGTTGGCTTCGCCGACCACTTTCAAAATGTCGGGGGCGTGGCCGCCGCCTGCGCCTTCGGTGTGAAACGCGCACAGGCCTCGGCCCTTGGTGGCGGCGATGGTGTTTTCGACGAAGCCCGATTCGTTGAGCGTGTCGGAGTGGATGGCCACCTGCACATCCATCGCGTCGGCCACGTCCAGGCAGTTGCTGATGGCCGCGGGCGTGGTGCCCCAGTCTTCGTGCAGTTTCAGGCCAATGACTCCGGCTTGCACCTGTTCTTGTAGCGCGCCAGGCAAACTGGCATTGCCCTTGCCAAGAAAACCAAGGTTCATCGGGAAGGCATCGGCAGCCTGCAACATGCGTTCGATGTTCCACGGCCCCGGCGTGCAGGTGGTGGCAAAGGTGCCGGTGGCAGGTCCGGTGCCGCCGCCCATCATGGTCGTCACGCCGCTGGCCAGTGCCTCTTCAATCTGCTGCGGGCAGATGAAATGGATGTGGCTGTCGATGCCGCCGGCGGTGACGATGCTGCCCTCGCAGCTGATGACTTCAGTGCCGGGGCCGATGATGATGTCCACGCCGGGCTGGGTGTCGGGGTTGCCAGCCTTGCCTATTGAAACGATGCGCCCGCCCTTCAGACCAATGTCGCACTTGACGATACCCCAGTGGTCGAGGATCAGCGCGTTGGTCATCACCGTGTCCACAGCGCCTTCAGCGCGGGTGCGCTGGCTTTGCGCCATGCCGTCGCGGATGGTTTTGCCGCCGCCAAACTTGACCTCTTCGCCATAGCTGCCAGCGCGAAGGGTGTAGTCTTGTTCGACTTCGATCAGCAGGTTGGTGTCGGCCAGGCGAACCCGGTCGCCCACGGTGGGGCCAAAGATTTCTGCATAGGCGCGTCGGGCGATGGTGGCCATATCTGACTTTCTTAACTTTCTTGCTTGTTTGGGTTGCTGCTGCCGTTGCAGCGCCTATCAACTCTGTGTCAGGCAGCCCTGGGTCAGCCCGCGAAAGCCGAACACCACGCGCTCGCCGGCGTAGTCCACCAATTCCACCGTGCGCTGCTGGCCGGGCTCAAAGCGCACTGCCAGACCCGAGGCGATGTTCAGCCGCATGCCTTGTGCTGCGTCGCGGTCAAAGCTTAGCGCGGCATTGGTTTCGGCAAAGTGATAGTGCGAGCCGACCTGAATCGGCCGCTCTGATGCATTGCTGACCACCAGGGTGCGGGTGCGCCGCCCGGTGTTGAGCGCATGCACGCCGTCGTCGGTGAGAATTTCGCCGGGAATCATGTCGGTGTGCCCTGTTTTCAGGCCATTTGCAGCAGCAAGCTGCCACCCAGCAGCGCTACCGCCGCACCAGCCAAGCGTGCCAGCCAGACATTGGCGTGGCGCAGCGCCCAGCCCAGTGCCAGGCCGCTGAGATGCAGCAAGCCGGTTGCGCAGAGCATGCCCGAGAGCGTCAGCCAGGCATTGGCGTTGCCAGCCAACTCCAGCCCGTGGGCCACGCCATGAAACAGCGCAAACACGCCCACCAGCAGCGCGGCAGCCAACCCGGGGAGCCGTAGTCGCGACACCACCAGCAAGCCCAGCACCAGCAGCGAGGCGGCGATCATCGGCTCCACCCCTGGCAACGCGACGCCTTGCAATCCCAGCACGGCACCCACCAGCAGCAGGCTGGCAAAGCCGGCCGGTCCCCACAGCAGTGCCGACCCGCCACGGCGTGCCGCCAGTGCGCTCCACATCCCAACGGCAACCATGGCGGCCAGGTGATCGAGCCCAAACAGCGGGTGAACAAAGCCCGTGAGGAAACCCGGGTGGCTGTGCGCGTCAACGCCCGTATGGGCTGTAGCGAAGGTGGATGCTGCGCTAGCAGCTATGAAAAACATAGTCTTTAAGGTGCTGGATGACTTCATGGCAATGGGCTCCAAAATGGGAAAGGGTTGCGGGGACTGGCAGGGCCAGTGCTAAACAATCGGCTGATGCACGGTGACCAGCTTGGTGCCATCGGCAAAGGTGGCTTCCACCTGAATGTCGGGAATCATCTCGGCAATGCCGTCCATCACCTGCGCACGGCTCAGCACGCGGCGGCCCAGGCTCATCAGTTCGGCCACGGTTTTGCCATCGCGCGCGCCCTCGAGAACCGCCGCGCTGATCAGCGCCACGGCTTCAGGGTAATTGAGTTGCAGGCCACGCGCCAGGCGACGCTCGGCCAGCAGGGCGGCGGTGAACAACAACAGCTTGTCTTTTTCACGAGGAGCAAGTTCCATTTCGTTTCACTCAATGCTTTGATTAGTTGGCTCGTGCGGCCGCAAAGGCCGGCCGAACACGAGGAGCAAGTTCCATTTCGTTTCACTCAATACATTGACAATTTACTCGTACGGCTGCAAAGGCAGGCCGAACAACGGGTGTGAGTTCCATGCACGGCATTATGCAAAACTTGTGCCGCCGGTGCTGACCTGAATCTAGCATCCCAAGGCAGCACTTGGCTGCGTCGTTCATGCTTTGAGTGGGCCTGTATGCCCATGAAGGCCAGGTGAACCTCGCGGCGTGGCACGAAAACTGCAGTTTGTCAGCGTGACCCACTCGCCCGTTTCTGCCAACCCACCCTTTGATGCCAATGCGCCGCAGCGCATCACCCTGGTGCGGCGCAATTACAACGGTTGGGTGGCCAGCGAAACCATGGAAGATTACGCGTTGCGCTACACGCCGCAGCGCTTTAGGCAGTGGTCAGAATGGCGCGTGGCCAATACCGCGTTTGGCGCAGCGTCGTTTCTGATTCTGGAGGCGGTGGGGGCCACGCTGCTGGTGCAGTATGGCTTTGTCAACGCCTTCTGGGCGATTCTGGCCACCGGCTTGATCATCTTTTTGGCCGGCTTGCCCATCAGCGTCTATGCCGCGCGCTATGGTGTTGATATGGATTTACTCACCCGTGGTGCCGGTTTTGGCTACATCGGCTCGACCATCACCTCGCTGATCTACGCCTCGTTCACTTTCATTTTCTTTGCGCTGGAGGCCGCCGTGATGGCTTACGCGCTGGAATTGGCGCTCGATATCCCACCGCGCTGGGGTTATCTGATCTGTGCGCTGGTGGTGATTCCGCTGGTCACCCACGGGGTGTCGGCCATCAGTCGACTGCAAGTGTGGACGCAGCCTCTGTGGCTGGTGATGCTGGTCGTGCCATTTGCCTATGTGCTGATGCGTGACCCGGGGGCATTTGCCGGGGTCACGCACTATGTTGGTGAAAAGGCCGGTGCTGCCGGGTTTAGTCTGCCCTTGTTTGGTGCGGCATTGACGGTGGGTGTAGCCTTGATGACGCAGATGGGCGAGCAGGTGGACTATTTGCGCTTCATGCCCCCAGTCACGGCCACAAGCAAGCGCCGCTGGTGGCTGGGCGTGCTGGCAGGCGGCCCGGGCTGGGTGTTACTGGGGGTGCTGAAAATGCTCGGTGGCGCACTGCTGGCGTATCTGGCCATCGGGCATGCGGTACCGGCAGAGCGTGCGGTGGATCCCAACCAGATGTACCTGGCGGCCTACGAGTATGTTTTTCCGCACTACGGATCGGCGGTGGCGGCCACGGCGCTGTTTGTGGTGCTGTCGCAGCTCAAGATCAATGTCACCAACGCCTACGCCGGTTCGCTGGCGTGGAGCAACTTTTTCTCGCGCCTGACGCACAGTCACCCGGGGCGCGTGGTGTGGGTGGTGTTCAACACGCTGATCGCGTTTGTGCTGATGGAGCTCAACGTGTTTGCCGCGTTGGGTGATGTGCTGGGGCTGTATTCCAACCTGGCGATTGCCTGGATGATGGCGGTGGTGGCCGACCTGGTCATCAACAAGCCGCTGGGCCTGTCGCCGCCGGGCATCGAGTTCAAGCGCGCGCACCTGTACGACATCAACCCGGTCGGGGTGGGCGCCATGGCGCTGGCATCGCTGCTGTCGATCAGCGCCTACCTCGGGCTGTTTGGCCCCATGGCACAAGCGTTTTCAGCGTTGATCGCCATGGTGACGGCGCTAATTACTTCTCCATTGATAGCGCTGGCGACGCGCGGCAAGTACTATTTGGCGCGTCCGGATGAGCAAGCATGCGATCCCGTGCCAGTTGCCGCGGGCAACGACCAGCGTCTGAAAGTGCAGCGCTGTGTCATCTGCGAACGCGACTACGAAGCCCCCGACATGGCGCATTGCCCGGCTTATCAGGGGACCATCTGCTCGCTGTGTTGCACGCTGGATGCGCGCTGCGGTGACCTGTGCAAACCCCACGCGTCGCTTGCCAGCCAGTGGCAGGCAGCGTTGCACTGGTTGTTGCCCAGACCCGCATGGGCACACCTTGACAAGGGGCTGGGCACGTTCTTGTTGCTGATGCTGGTGATCGCGCCGCTGCTCGCCAGCGTGATGGGGCTGCTGTATCACCAGGAATCTCAGGCCCTGAACCAGCAGGTGTTTGAGGCGCAAACGCTTGACATCGCGCAGGCGGCGTTGCGCTCGGGCTTTGTCAAGGTTTTTCTGGCGCTGATCCTGATTGCCGGCCTGGTCGCGTGGTGGGTGGTGCTGGCGCATCAGAGCCGCCGGGTGGCGCAGGAGGAATCCAACCGCCAAACCAGCCTGCTGCAGCGCGAGATAGCGCTGCACCGGCAAACCGACCTGGCACTGCAGCACGCCAAACAGGTGGCTGAGCAGGCGCGCGCCGCTGCCGACCACGCCAACCAGGCCAAAAGTCGCTACATCAGCGCCATCAGCCACGAACTGCGCACGCCGCTCAACAGCATTCTGGGCTATGCGCAGTTGATGGGTGAAGATGCCAGCATTCCGCCGCACCGCAAGCAGGCGGTCAGTGTCATCAAGCGCGGCGGCGAGCACTTGCTCTCGCTGATCGAGGGCACGCTGGACATCGCCCATATCGAGGCCGGGCGCCTCACCCTGAACGTCAAACCCATGCAGTTCGCTGAACTGATGGCCGACATTGCCAGCCTGTTTGAACTCGAAGCGCAGGCCAAAGGACTGGAATTTCGCTGTGATATCGCCCCCACACTGCCGCTGGTGGTGCGGGCTGATGAAAAGCGTGTACGCCAGATTCTGATCAATCTGCTGGGCAATGCGCTGAAGTTCACGGCGCAGGGCCACGTGCTGCTGCGGGTGCGCCATGCGCGCGAAATGGCGTTGGTGGAGGTGGAAGACACCGGCCCCGGCTTGTCACCGCAAGAATACGAGCGCATTTTTGAGCCGTTCACCCGCGCCCAAGACAGCGTCAATATGCCGCCAGGTGCCGGCCTGGGGCTGACGATTGCCAAGATGCTGACCGACCTGATGGGCGGCGAGATGTCGGTCAGCAGCACCCTGGGTGAGGGATCGGTGTTCAAGGTCAAGCTGTTCTTGCCCGAAGTGCGACAGGTGAGCAGCGCCAGCGTCTATTCGCCCGCGTCCAGGCACCAGAACCGACTGTTTGTGCGTCTGCCACGGCTGGGCTACGTGGGCCAGCGCCGGCGCATTCTGGTGGTGGACAACGAAGAAGCCGACCGCGAGCTGCTGCTGCAGCTTCTGCAGCCCATTGGCTTTGAGCTGCGGCTGGCTGCCAGCGGGCACGACTGCCTGGACCTGCTGGCAGCAGGCTACCAGCCGGAGGTGATTTTGATGGACCTGGCGATGCCCGGCATTGACGGCTGGGAAACCATCCGCCGCTTGCGCCAGTTACTCAGGGACCGCCCGCAGCCAAAGGTCGCCATCGTGTCAGCCAACGCGTTTGACCGGGGGCTTGACAACGATGTCGGTATTCCTTCGGAAGATTTCATCATCAAACCGGTGCGCCATGCTGATCTGCTGGACTGGCTGGAGCGCCGCCTGAACCTGAGCTGGCTGGACACCCCGACATCCGTCCCGTTGCCCGCAGCGCCGTCACACCCGACCGGCGCGATGGGTCGCCCGTCGCGCCAGCAACTGGCTGATCTTCGCGAACTTGTCGCGCTGGGGTATTACCGGGGCGTGTTGAACCAACTTGACGAGATCGAGCGCCTAAGCCCGCGCTGCAATGTGTTTGCAGATGACATGCGCAGCCTGGCCAAACAGTTCCAGTTCGAAACCATGCTGCAACGCCTGACGAGCTATGCCAATGCCAATTAGTCTGCCCACTGGCGCGCCGATCACCCTGCCCAAGCCGCTGCTGGACCGCACGCTGGATCGCGCCAACAGCGACGTGGTGCTGATCGTGGACGACGTGCCCGACAACCTGGCCATGCTGCACGACGCACTTGACGAGTCTGGCTACACCGTGCTGGTGGCGACGAATGGCGAGGCAGCCATTGCCCGCGCCACGCAAGTGCTGCCCGACATCGTGTTGCTCGACGCCATGATGCCTGGCATGGACGGCTTCGAGGTGGCACGGCGCCTGAAAGCCAGCGCGCAGACCGCACATATTGCTATCATTTTCATGACCGGCCTGACCGACACCGAGTACCTGGTGGCGGCGCTGGAGTGCGGCGGTGTCGATTACGTCACCAAGCCGATCAAGCCCAAGGAGGTGCTGGCGCGCATGGCCGTGCATCTGCAAGGCGCGCGCGAAAAGCGCCAGGCGCGCAGTGCGCTGGATGCCTTTGGGTACGCCAGCATCACCGTGCGGATGAGCGATGGCCGTCTGATGTGGCAAACCCCGCTGGCGCGTGCGCTGTTGCTGCGCTATTACGGCACCGATGCCCCCACCACGCCGATTCCGGTGCTGGCCTGGTTGCGCCGTCATGTGCAGCAGCGCGAAGTGCTGACCGAGCCGCCGCGCCTGAGCATCGAGCAAGGCGCGCAACGTCTGACTTTCCGGCTGCACCAGCAGATCGGCGACAGCGAAGGCGGAGGCGACTGGCTGATCATCATGCAGGAGGTCAGCGACGAAAGCGTGATTGAGGCGATTGCGCTGAGTTTCAAACTCACCCCGCGCGAAGCCGAAGTGCTGTACTGGGTGGTCAAGGGCAAGATCAACCGCGACATTGGCGATATTCTGGGCAGCAGCCCGATGACGGTGAAAAAGCACCTGGAGCGGGTGTTTGCCAAACTCGGCGTGGAAACCCGCACTGCCGCCGCTGCCATGACCATGAGCCGCATCAAACAGCTGCATCCGCAGTTCGAGCGGTAGCTATACGTCATTTTGGCCTCTAACCCTTATGGTGTAAGCGCTAGCCGCTATGTTATTTATAAAACTTTGGTCATGCTTGGCGGCTCATGCAAGTCATCGGCACCCGTGCCAGCCGGCGGATATCGGTCATCATGAAGTGGTGCGACAGTTACGTGGCCGGGCAACTGCTGGATTGGCGAGACAAAGGGGCAATTGCGGCGCTGGTGAGAGCCGACGCACAACCGCTTGCGACCTGCCGATACCGTGCGGGACGCACCGAGCCAAGTGCTCGCCGGCTTATCGGTTATCATGCTTTTCCAGCAACACGACCGTCGCCCAACGATACGTCACCCAGCATTTGCAAACATGCCCTCGGAAATCATCCTGCACGCGTTAGGCCTGCATTTTCACCAACCGACTGACGCGCTGCACCGGCTGCTGCACCAGGATGCGGGTGAGTTGCGGCGAATTTTGCTTTGCTACGAACGGCTGGCGCGCCATGCCCACAAATACGCCTCCACTGCCCGCTTGCATGTGGCGTTTTCTGGTGTTTTGCTGGCGCAGTTGCGCGACCCTGCATTCATCGAGGCCTGTCGTCATCTGGTCGATGTTGCGGCGATTCTCGACAGCCTGCGCAGCGCGCCCAACATCGAATTCGTTGCAACCGGTTATTACCATGCTCCGCTGCCATTGATACCGCCCGAAGACTGGGATGCGCAATTGCAGAACGATCGCACGGCGTTGATCGCCTGGTTGGGGCGCACACCCAAGGGTTTTTTCCCGCCTGCGGGGCAGTTCACGCGGGAGATGATCCCCGCATTGTTGCGCTGCGGCTACGAATATGTGCTTTTGCCGCATGCATCTCTGGCGATGCCAGGCGGTCAGGGTGCAGACCCTTATCGCGCGTACCGGCTGTGTCATGGCAAAGATGTGATTCATGTGGTTCCCTGGGATCAGGGTTTTTCCCATGCCCAGGAGTCCGGGCTGGATGCCGCATGGTTTGCCGATGAGTCACGCAATGGCGTGTCCCTGTCACCCGCGTCGGATGCACCTTACCTGCTCACGACCTGGTCAGATGGCGATGCCGGTGAGTGGTTTCGCAACATGGATGAGGCACATGGCTTCTTCGGCCATTTCTTTTCGCCTTGCATGGAGTTTTGTGAGACTGGCGAGTTTCCGGTTCACCCGGTTCAGCTTGCCGAGCATTTGCACCGCTATCCGCCAACCACCGAAGTCACGCTGGCCGCGACGATGCAGACTGATGCGCTGGTCGCCGGTCTTGACGTGCAGGCGCGGTTGGCGCGGGACAAACTTTTTTCTGTGGTCGGTCGCTATGGGTCGGTGTTGAATGCTGCAGCTCCTGCTGCCACCAGCCCCACGCCAGAACAATTGCGCCAGGCGCGGGAACTGACGCTGCAGGCAGAGCAGAGCAGTTTTTTGCTGGGCGATGCCGGCCAACTCGACGAGATGCTCGGTTTGCTGGCGCGTGCAGAAAGACTACTGGCGTCGCTGCCGTTGAAGAAAGCCGAGCCAGCGCCGGTCAAAGTCTCGGTGCCTGCGCCGTCGGCAACTTTGCCGGTGCAAGCTTTGCAACAGTTGCCAACCGCATCCGCCAGCGCGGTGACGGTCGTCGCGCAGCAAGCGCCCGCGGTGAAACCGCGCACAGTCAGCCTGCCAGCGCCAGACCCGGTGGTGGTCAGTCCCCGTGTTGTGCCAGCAGCGGCTGGCATCGCTGAGGCCGCATTGCCTGAGCGGGTGGTGCCTGCGGCAAAAGGTACCAGCGCCAAGACGGTAAAACCGGTGCGATCAGCGCCTGTCAAGAAGAAACTCGGCAGGAAATGAGTCTGAAGCGTACCGGTTGCATCATCGCGCATGAAAAAGAAGCAAGTTGAACCCTTTCGTGAGCACAGCGGTTCGTCACCGACAGTGAGTCAGAGCAGCGCGCGGGCAACAGCGCGTTCGATACCGCGCAACTTGCAACCATTCTCGCCCGCAGAACTGCGGCAAATTGGTGCCGAGATCAGCGCGCAGTGCTTTCGTCCCATTGAAACCCGGCATCTCACGCTGATGGCGGTCGACCCCTGGAACCTGCACGTCAGCTGGTTTGTTGCCGCTGCCGATCTGGCGCTGGCGCGCGCAAGTTTGCCAGGGCAGGGTCAGGGCGCGGTCCTGTTGCTGCGATTTACCGATGCGTCGCCTGGCAACGAGGGCATGGCGGCGCAGTCCCATTTCGATGTTGAGGTCGATGCGTCCAGCCACAATTGGTACGTCAATCTGTGGCGCGATGCGCGGCATTATTCGGCTGAGCTGGGTCTGCGCGGGGCTGATGGCACGTTTATCTGCCTGGTTCGCTCCAACGAAATCGTGACGCCGCGCGCCGGACCTTCGCCCGAATTCAATTTCAGCGAACGGCAGGTTCGCGCGCCGGATGCGCTGCAAGCTGTTCCACTGACCCAGCACACTGAAGTCAGCGACGTTTTGTTGCGGGACTTGTTTCCGCGCTGGAACGCGCCGCAGCAGGATGCCTATCCCGTGGCCGTTGTCAGCGCTGAAGCAGCCGGTAACCCGTTGCCAGAGCCGGCTTTTCCGAGAATGATTCCTGAGTTGCCTGCCATCGATGTGGCACCAGCGGTGGCAAACGATGCCCGTGGTGCGCTGCTGCCCGGGTCCGCGACAACGGTTGCCGCAACCCAGCCTGAGCCGACTGGCGACTTTCCCTTTATTGCTGCGGCAGACATTGCATCCTGGCACGAGCAAGCCTTGAACACACGCCGCCAGGTGCTGGCAGCTGTGGCCACGCCAATGCCAGCGCTGCCACAGCTGGTGCCAGGGATGGTGGCGCCGACCGATGTGACGTTGCCGGCGCAGCCGCTGCCGTTTTTGTCAGCTGCCCCGCCGGTGCTGAGTTTGGTGCCGGCATCGGGTCCTGTGCCTGATGAGGAGGCCGACAGCGTCCTACCGGAAGTTCTGCTGACCAACGAACAAACGCATTGGCGCGCCAATGACGCGCTTGTCAAGCCGTCAATGGTGGCGCAGGCGCACGCCGCGAATCACCCTTGCGTGGCGCTGGAAGCCTTGCTGACAAGTGCCCTTGGCTCATCGGCGCAAAGGCAATATCCGGTGCGGGCCGCAGCGCGGCTTGTCATCGAAGGACAGGCTGCACCCGACACGCAGCTGACCCTTTACGGTAAGCCCGTGCCGTTGCAACCGGGGGGCCAGTTTTCAGTGCAGTTGCCATTGCCGAGTGGACCGGACCTCGCCGCCGTGTTGCAGCATTGGCGCAGTCACCTGAATGGCTGGAGGGAGCGCTGATGCCTGCTGGTTATCAGTGTTTCGTTCTGCACGCCCATCTGCCCTATATCCGGCATCCCGAGTGTGCGTCCTTTTTGGAGGAAAGCTGGCTCTTTGAGGCCATCACCGAAACCTATTTGCCGCTGCTACAGGGGCTCGACCGCCTGCGTGCCAGCGGCCTGCGCGATTGCCTGACGCTGTCGCTGTCACCCACCCTGATGACGATGTTGCGCGATCCGCTGCTACAGGCGCGCTACGGCGCGCATATGGGCAAGCTGCGCCGGTTGGCCAAACTCGAGGTGCAACGCACCCGCTTTGATGCTGATTTCGGGCCGCTGGCCCGGCTGTACCAGGAGCGCCTTGAAGATGCGGCCGACCTGTTTGAGACACGCTACAACCGCGACCTGCTCACGGCGCTGGCACAGCATCAGTCCGATGGCGTGATCGAACTGATCACCACCACCGCCACGCATGGCTATCTGCCGCTGCTGAAAAATGAACCTACGGCAGTGCGTGCCCAGTTGCTGGTGGGGGCGCAAACCTTTCACGACATGCTGGGAGTGCCAGCGCGGGGTGTCTGGCTGCCCGAATGTGGCTATTACCCAGGTCTTGAGGCGCTGGTAGAGGAAGCCGGCTTTGCCTATTTTTTTGTTGACTCCCATGGGCTCCTAAATGCCACGCCTCGGCCCTACTATGGCCTGTCAGCACCCGTCGCCTGCCCCAACGGGGTGGCTGCATTTGGCCGCGACCCGGAATCGTCGCGTCAGGTCTGGAGTCGCGACGAGGGCTATCCCGGCGATGGTCATTACCGCGACTTTTATCGTGACATCGGTTTTGATCTGGATTTTGACTACATCAAGCCGTTTATCCATGATGGCCATACCCGGGTTCATACCGGCTTCAAGTACTGGCGCATTACCGGGCAGGGCGAACACAAATTGCCTTACCAGCCCGGCATTGCCGTTGAGCGCGCAGCGTTGCATGCCGAAGATTTTGTGGCGCGCAGCTGCCGTCAGGTGGCCTCCATGGGCGCGCGTGAGCACCTGACGCCGCTCATCATCTCGCCCTACGATGCCGAGCTGTTTGGGCACTGGTGGTTTGAAGGACCCCAATGGCTTGAGGCGGTGATCCGGTTGGTGGCTGCGCAGGGGACAGCGCTGGCGCTGACCACGCCATCGGCCTACTTGCAACAACACGGCAGGCTGCAAACTGCCACGCCCAGCGCATCGAGCTGGGGGGAGGGCGGCTACAATGCCTTTTGGCTGAACCCGGGCAATGACTGGATTTATCCGCACTTGCACGATGCCGCCAGGCGCATGAATGCGGTGGCATGTCAACATGCCGCAGCGCTACCGGGATCCTGGGTCCACCGGGCGCTGCAACAAGCCGCTCGCTCGCTGATGTTGGCGCAGGCCTCTGACTGGGCTTTCATCATGAAATCTGATACTGCAAAAGAATATGCCTTGCGCCGAACCCGTGACTGTCTGGCGCGCTTTAACTACCTGGAGCAATCTGTGCGTGACGGTAGCATTGACGAGCGTCGCCTGCAGGCGCTGGAGGTCATGGACCAGGTGTTTCCCGGACTGCAACCCGCAGTCTATTGTTAGGGCGCTGTGTGCCCAATCAACTGAATTGACGGAGCAAGCCTCATGTATATCGCGATGATTGCCTCGGAGTGCGCGCCAATGGCCAAGGTCGGTGGCCTGGCGGATGTGGTGCACGGCCTGGCGCGGGAGTTGTTGCTGCGCAATCAGGCGGTGGAAGTATTTTTGCCGATGTACGACTGCATGCGTTATGACCGCATCTTTGGCCTGGAAAAATGCTACGCCGATCTGTGGGTGCCGTTTTACGACCAGTGGATTCGCTGCGATGTGTTTCGTGGCGTGTCGGACAACATTCCCTGTATCTTCATCAAACCCCTGTCAAAAGATAATTTCTTTGACCGGGGCATTTATTATGGTCACCAGGATGATGCCGCGCGGTTTGCCTTTTTTTCCCGCGCCGTGCTCGAATTCATGTACAAAAGCGGTCGTCGGCCCGACATTCTGCATTGCCACGACTGGCAGACCGGCCTGGTGCCGGTGTTGTTGTACGAGGTCTATCAGGCCTTGGGCATGGGCCACTCGCGCGTTTGCTACACCTTGCACAACGTGCATCACCAGGGGGTCACTGGGCCACAGATCCTGCACCAGGTCGGCCTTGGGCTGCATCTGATGGCACCCGACAAGTTGCGTGACAACACCCATGCGAGTGCTGTCAACCTGATGAAGGGGGGCATTGTCTATGCCAACTTTGTCACCACAGTTTCGCCACGTTATGCCGAGGAAATCCGCCACACGGCGCTTGGCCACGGCCTGCAGCCCACGCTCAATGCCCATGCTGGCAAGTTTGGGGGTGTCCTCAACGGGGTGGACTACGCTACCTGGAACCCCGAGGTGGACAGCCATATTCCCAGCCGCTACGGGGTTGATGATTTCAGTGGCAAGTTTCGCAACAAAGCCGCGTTGCGCAAGCGCCTCCTGCTGCAAGACAAGTTCAAGCCGATTGTGGCGGTGGTCAGCCGGCTCGATCAGCAAAAGGGTGTGCAACTCATCAGCCATGCCATTTTTTACGCACTGGCCAACCGGGCCCAATTTGTGCTGTTGGGCGCGGGCAGCGACAAGGCCGTCAACGACCATTTTTATGGACTGAAACATCGCCTCAACGACAACCCGGACTGCCACCTGGAAATCGGCTACGACGAAGAACTGTCACATCTGTATTACGCGGGGGCCGACATGCTGGTGATCCCGAGCGCTTTTGAGCCTTGCGGACTGACCCAGATCATTGCCATGAAATACGGCACCGTGCCCGTGGTGCGCGCCACCGGCGGCCTGGCTGACACGGTGTTTGATGCCAATTACGGCCACAAACCACACGAGCAGCGCACTGGTTTCACGTTCGCTGATTTCAACGAAGCCGGGCTCGAAAGCGCGCTGGGTCGCGCCATTGGCCTGTGGTATCGTTTCCCGCGCTATTTTCATGAACTCAGGCAAAACGGCATGCGTCAGGACTATTCATGGAACCAGTCCGGCGGCCACTACATGAATATCTTTGACCACATCCGGGCATAGACAGCCACCCGGATGAGTCGCAGGCCTGGGCGCGCAGCCCAGGCGCTGTCAGGTTGCCGCTGGCAGGTCTATTTTTTTGAGGGCCGCTTTGCTGCTGGCCTTTGGCTTGCGCAATTGCTGGTCCATCGGTTCACGCTCGGCAGCAATTGCCAGTGTTTTGCTTTCAACGACTGCCACCACCAAGGGCTCAAAGCGCAAGACCAGGCTACCCAATGGCGGTACGGTGAGCGTGATCGAATACGGCCGCCCCATCCAGGGTTTTTCTTCGGCGCTCATCACGCCGATGCCGTTGCCGACGTTGCTGCCACCGTAATGCGCTGAATCAGTGTTCAGCACTTCACGGTAGTCGCCGGCGAGCGGCACGCCAATGCGGTAGTCATGACGTGGCACCGGGGTGAGGTTGAGAATGACCAGCATTACTTCGTCCGCCGCGCCGCGTCGCACATACGACAGGATGGATTGCTGTGAATCATGGCAATCAATCCATTCGAAGCCGGTGGCATCGAATTCGTTGCGGTACAGCGCGGGTGCGTTGACATACAGCGTGTTGAGGTCGCGCACCAGCCGCTGCACCCCCTGGTGCAGCGGGTAGTCCAGCACATACCAGTCGAGCACGCCAGCACTGTTCCATTCGCGGCCCTGACCAAATTCGGTACCCATGAACAGCAGTTTTTTGCCTGGATGCGTGAACTGGTAGGCGTAAAGCGTGCGCAGGTTGGCGTGACGCTGCCACTCGTCGCCCGGCAATTTTTCCAGCATGGAATGCTTGCCATGCACCACTTCGTCGTGCGAAAACGGCAACATGAAGTTTTCGGTGAAGGCATAGATCATGCTGAAGGTCAGCATGCCGTGGTGGTATTTGCGATAAATGGGCTCGTTCTCGATGTAGCGCAAGGTATCGTTCATCCAGCCCATGTTCCACTTGATATCGAACCCCAGGCCGCCAACATAGGTGGGGCGGCTGACCTGCGGCCAGGAGGTGGACTCTTCGGCAATCATCAGCACACCCGGACACTGGTCGTGGGTGGCAATGTTGAGTTCACGCAGGAAGTCAATGGCGGCCAGGTTTTCGCGCCCGCCGTACTGGTTGGGCACCCACTCACCTGCCTTGCGCGAGTAGTCCAGGTAAAGCATGGAAGCCACGGCATCGACCCGCAGGCCGTCGATGTGCATGTCTTCAAGCCAATAAATCGCCGACGACAGCAAAAAGCTCTTCACCTCATTGCGGCCAAAGTTGAAGATCAGTGTGGACCAATCCATGTGTTCACCCAGACGCGGATCGGCGTGCTCATACAAGGGTGTGCCGTCAAAGCGCGCCAGGCCGTGGGCATCTTTCGGAAAGTGCGCCGGCACCCAGTCGAGCAGCACACCAATGCCGTTGCGGTGGCAGTAATCGACAAAATAGCGGCAATCGTCGGGCTCGCCAAAGCGGCTGGTGGGCGCGAAATAGCCGGTGGTCTGGTAACCCCAGGACAGGTCGTAGGGGTGCTCGGTAATGGGCATCAGCTCGATGTGGGTGAAGCCCATGTCCTTGACGTAATCCACCAGCAGGTGTGCCGCTTCGCGGTAGTTGAGGAACTCGCCCTCCTGGCCGCGCTTCCACGAGCCCAGGTGCATTTCATAAACCGACATCGGCCGGTGCTGCCAATCAGCTGCGGCGCGCTGCGCCATCCAGTCGCTGTCGGACCACGGATAGCTGCTGCGCCCGGTGATGATGGAGGCTGTTAGTGGGCGCAACTCATGGCGCTGGCCGTAGGGGTCGGCTTTGAGCAAAATGGCAGCGCTGTGCCGGTTGCGGATTTCGTACTTATAGACATGGCCTGGGGCCAGGTCTGGAATGAACAGCTCCCAGATGCCACTGCCACCCCGCACCCGCATCTGATGCCGACGCCCGTCCCACTGGTTGAAGTCGCCAACCACGCTGGCGCGCTCGGCGTTGGGGGCCCAGACGGCAAACAGCACACCGCCGACACCGTCCACCTCGTGCTCATGCGCACCCAGAAAACTGTGCGCATGGCGATGCCGACCCTCGCCAAACAGGTGCAGGTCGAGATCGCCGATTTGCGGCGCAAAGGTGTAGGGGTCGCGCGCGATGTGTTCGCGACGGCCAGCGTCGCGCCAAATCAGGCTGTAATGCTTGGGCAAGGCGCTGCCGTCACCACGCCACTCGAAATGGTCGCTGCCCGGCAGTCGTTCAAGCACCAGGCCACCTTCGGCGATGCGCACCTCAAGGGCCTGCGGAATGAAGGCACGCACCACCACGCCAGCCCCTTTCTGACCGTCCGGATGGCAGCCCAGAACATCAAACGGATCGTGATGGCGGGCATCACTGATGCGCTTGAGTTCGGTTTCGAAGTGGCTTTTCTTCATGGGAACATCCTGTCAAAAATCGTGGGTGATGATGGCATCGGCACGGCGGCACAGTTCGCGGCCGTAATCGGTCCAGATGCCCTCGCCCCAGTAGCGGTAGCAGCTGGTTTCGGCTGAGAGCAGGTAAAACAGGGCTTTGCGGTAGCGTGGGTCGTTGCTGGGGATGTTGGCTTCGAGCACTGATTTGAAGAAGTGCGAACTGGCCGCCTCCATGGGTTTCATCACGCTGTCGTAGCCGCGCACCCACGACATGTTGCTGGTCCAGCTGCCGCCTTCCATGTGGAAGCGGTGGTTTTCCTTGCGGATCGCCTCAATCACCTCAGCGAGCTTGTCCGGGCCGTCGCCGGGCTTCATGCGCTCCCAGATCAGCTTGTGAAACAGCGGCTGAATTTTGGGCAGATCGGACTCGGTGATGCCCAATGCAAACAAATGCTCCAGGTATTCGGTGCCGTTCATTGCCGGGCTTTGGCTGTGACTGGCTTCGCGCATCACCTCGTTGTACTTGCCGGGAAATTCGTTCATCATCACGCCGCCGTTTTCCCCGTCGGCGATCTGCGTCACCAGCGGCGGCACTTGCCGACCAGCCAGTTCATGGCGGCCCACGCTGCGCGCCTCGTAAGCTGGTTGCATTTGGGCTACCAGTTTAGTGTCGGAGCCCTGCGTCTTGACGATGGCGATGATGCTGGCGGTTTCGCCTTTGGAGTTGGTGCATACCAGAAGGTGTGGCAGATGCGGGTGGCGCGGGTTGTGGCCATCGGCGGGTTGCTCAACCGTGTGCTCTTGTACCAAAACCCACTGATAGCCGCAGTCCTTGAGCGTCTTGACGAACTCGTAGGCCACGTCGGGGTGGTTGGGCAGGGCCATCTCGGAAGGCGAAAATCCGCGCACCCGGGTCACCGCCTCAACACCAAAAATAGCCGCGAAATGGTGTTGCCAAGCCTTCACATGCAGGCGGAAGTCTTGCACCGGGGTGGAAGGGGCCACCGCGTGCCCCCAGGGTGCACCCAGCCACTCGGTGCAATGGCGCAGGCCGGGGTTGCAGGTGATGTTATGCAGTGCATCAAACACATCGTTGGCCCCCATCTTGCGCAGCCCGTGCAACAGCGTGCCGGAGTATTCGAGCATGATGCGCGGCTCTTTGCCCTCACTCACCAGTTGTGGGATGAACTCGCCCATGCGCTTGTAGCACCACTGGAACACCCCGGCGTTGTGGTTGTCACCGATGCCGGGGTTGTCGCGCATGTATTGCAAATTGCTGATCACATCGGCGGTTTGCAAATCATGTCCGCCGGCGGGAATCAGCGGCTGGTGCATGTGCAGGGCGTTGGCAAAAGCACTCTTGATGCTGCCAAATTCGATGCGACTGTCGGGCAAGAAAACCGGCTGGTCCTTGGCTGCGGCAATGGCGCGGTCAATCACGCCCTCCGAACCGCACAGGTTGGGCAGGCCATCGACATATTCAGGCAATTGATTCATTTCGGGTTCTCCTTGTTGAAGGATGATGCAAGGGTTGGAAAAGCGTTACGCCGGGTCGCCCAGGCGTTGGCGTGCCAGTTCCAGCTGGGCCCAGCTGGCGTTCAAATCGTCATGGGCGCGCTGTACCCAGGCTTCGCCTAGCCAGTGCTGCAATTGGCCATCGGTGGCGCCTTGCCCCGCAGCGCGGGCGCGGGTTTCATGCAGCGCCTGGCTGGTCTGGGCCACGCGTTCAAAGGCTTCGCGCTGGGCCAGCGAGCCGGTCCATTGGACAAAACCCTGGCCATGGTGCCAGCCGGTGTTCCAGGCACCGGTCTCAACCCGCACTTCACCGTGCGCGCCGAAGCGGTCCAGATAGTCATCGATGAAGGTGGGCCGGATGGAATGCTCACCGGCGCGCGCCTGATCGAGCAAATTGCGGTACAGCCCCCAGTAATTGGCCTCGAACGAATGGTTGCGAAACCACCCGCCGTTGTCGCCATCGGTGGCGGTGGTTACCAGGGGTTCGAAATCACAGTGCTGGGTGCGCTGCACCACCTCATGGATGAACCAGTCGAGGTCCATGCCCGACAACTGCGCATCAGACAGCTCACGGTCGCGCACCACCACGATTATTTCAGCGTCGCCATGGCGGGCGATGTGCGGACGGTAGCGCAGTTCGGCCCACGACATGGGTGTGACAGCCTCAACGTGGTTGCTGTCCACCAGTACATAGCGGTAGCCCATCTGCTTGAGCAGCGGGATCAGTTCCATGCTAAAGCCCATCTCGGGCGGCCAAAAACCCTGAAAGTCGGTGCGTGAAAACAAATGGCTGGCAATGCCGCGCCAGCGGCCGAGTTGCTCGGGGCGATCTGCGGCGGGAATCAGCGGCAGCACTGGGTGGTAGTAGCCGGTGCCCAGCACGCGAAACAGCGCCTGGTTTTGCAGATGCCACAGCAGCGAGCCACAGTCCACCATGCCATAGACGCGGCGCTGAAAATCAGGGTTGGACAAGGTTTCGAGCAACGTGCCCGAAAGTGACAGGTGAACCCGTGCCACATCTTCATAACCCCACAGGGTACGTGGCATGCGGTCCATGGATTCAAGAATCTCGCGTGGCTCCCAGGACTCCTGGTCGAGTAAGGTTTCGAGATTTCCGGCAGGTTGGTGCAGGTTGAGCACCAGTGCGTGGTGAATGAGTTCGTTGGCTTGCATGGGTAAATGAAGTTGGCGACACCCCCGCCTGGAGCGGGTGGCGCGCTGGGTTCAGTAGCGGCAACGAGCGGGATTATCACACGCTCAACTTCGCGCCTATCGATTGCGGTGCTGAACTTGCGCTATAACCGGCACTGCGGTTTCACAATATAAGGATGGAGTAGGCGATGACTTTGATGGCTCATGGTCGCGCATTTGCGCAGATTGCAGCGTTTCACCCCGAACTCACCGCGCTGCGGCGCGAGTTACACGCGCACCCGGAGTTGGGCTTTGAAGAGTTTTTTACGGCAGCCCGTGTCCGCCAGGCGCTTGAAGTTTGTGGCGTTGATGAAATTCACACTGGCATCGGCAAGACCGGGCTGGTGGCCGTTATCAAAGGCCAGCGCCAGACCGCTGGCCGGATGATTGGTCTGCGCGCTGACATGGACGCGTTGCCGATGACCGAGCACAACGACTTTGCCTGGAAATCCCTCAACCCCGGCTTGATGCACGGCTGCGGCCACGATGGCCACACCGCCATGCTGGTGGGTGCCGCGCGCTATCTGGCTGAAACGCGCAACTTTGACGGCACCGCGGTGCTGATCTTCCAGCCTGGCGAAGAGGGTTTTGCCGGCGCGCAGGCGATGATTGACGATGGCCTGTTTGGGCGCTTTCCGGTGCAGTCGGTGTTTGGCATGCACAACTGGCCAGCGATGCGCCCCGGCACGATTGGCCTGAATTCCGGCCCGATGATGGCCGCTGCCGACCACATTCGCATCGACATCACCGGCCAGGGCGGCCACGGGGCCCACGCCTACCTGACGATTGACCCGGTGCTGGTGGCCGGCCACATCATCACCGCCGTGCAAAGCATTGTTTCGCGCAACGTCAAGCCGGTGGACAGTGCGGTGATCAGCCTGTGCGCAATGCAGGCCGGTGACCTGAACGCCATGAGCGTGATTCCCGGCAGCGCCACGCTGGTCGGCACCGTGCGCACCTTCAGCGCCACCGTGCAGGCGCTGATCGAGCGCCGCTTGAGCGAGCTGTGCAGTGCCATTGCGCAGGGTTTTGGAGCCAGCGCCGTGGTGACCTACACCCGCATGTACCCGGCCACCATCAACACCGCGCCCGAGGCGAAGTTTGCCGGTGACGTGGCCGAGCGGCTGGTGGGCGCTGCCAACGTCGTGTGCGATCTGGAGCCCAGCATGGGGGCCGAGGACTTCTCGTTCATGCTGCGTGTCAAGCCGGGTGCCTACCTGCGCCTGGGCCAGGGGGCAGACCACGGCGTGGGCAGCTGCCACCTGCACAACAGCCAATACGACTTCAATGACGAGGTGCTGCCGCTGGGGGCTGCCTTGCACGCCAGTCTGGTGGAGCAGGCGATGCCCTTGTTGGTGGGTTAAATTACTATTGAATAAATAGCTGTAAGCGCATATTTTATAAGGGCTAGAGGTTAAAAACTTTGTAAGTTACGCCGCGTTAAGCGTGGTTTCTGCCTGCGGCGGACTCATGACCTCAACATCGTCTTTCTGGGGTAGCGCTGATCCCTGTCGGCGACCAGCAGCTTTCGGCTGGCACCCACAGCCCTGGCGGCCAGATAAACCTTTTGGGACAGCGCCAAGGCACAGGAGTGCTTGATTTCGTCCACCCACGTGATACCGTCGCGAAAATTGAGCACTAGATCCACTTCTGGGTCATGGCTGCTTCAAAAGAAACTGGCGTAGCTATTTGTCAATTTCGCTGTCACGGTGGGGCATGATAATGACGGCATGAACCAACTCGATGCGCTCAAACAGTTCACCACCGTGGTGGCTGATACCGGTGATTTTCTGCAAATGGCCCAATTTCAGCCGCAGGATGCCACCACCAACCCCTCGCTGATTCTCAAGGCGGTACAAAAGTCCGACTATCGCACGCTGCTGACCGAGACGGTGGCGCAATTCCGTGGCCGTGCGCTCGATGAGATGACCGACCGGCTGCTGGTGCGCTTTGGCTGCGAGATTCTGGCGATCATTCCCGGGCGGGTTTCGACCGAGGTGGATGCCCGGCTGAGCTTTGATACCAGCGCCACCATCAGCCGCGCCGAGCGACTGATCGAGCTGTACCAGGCCCAAGGCATCCACATTGACCGGGTGCTGATCAAGATTGCCTCCACCTGGGAGGGCATTGCTGCAGCAGAAGCGCTGGAGCGTCGTGGCATCCACACCAATCTGACGCTGCTGTTTTCGTTTGTGCAGGCGGTGGCGTGCGCGCAGGCCAAGGTGCAGCTGATCTCGCCGTTTGTTGGCCGCATCTATGACTGGTACAAAAGATCAGCTGGCACGGCCTGGGTGGAAGCCGACAATGCAGGCAGCCAAGACCCCGGTGTGAAGTCAGTGGCGCAGATCTACAACTACTACAAGAAATTCGGTATCGCCACTGAGGTGATGGGTGCCAGTTTTCGCAATATCGGCCAGATCACCGCGCTGGCGGGTTGTGATTTGCTGACCGTCAGCCCGGAGCTGCTGGCCGAGCTGGCGCACAGCAACATACCGGTGGCCAAAGCCCTGGACGGTGCCCTGGCGCAGGCACAAGACATTGCTCATGTGGGCTATGACGAAGCCGGTTTTCGCTTCGCGCTCAACCAGGATGCCATGGCCACCGAGAAACTGGCCGAAGGCATCCGGGCGTTTTGTGCGGATGCGCAGCGCCTTGACCAGTTGCTGCTGGCGGCTTGAGTGGCTTGCCCAGCGCCATATGGTTTCGAGTTATCAACGTTAATGAGGTCTTTTATGAACCGTACCCGTTGTGACCGCACGCCCGCCTGGGGCGTTTTGCAACAACAATTTGAAACGTCTGGCCGCAGGTTTGACTTGCGCAGCGCGTTTGCCACCGATGCCGGTCGCTTTGCGGCGTTCAGCCAGTCAGCGCCGCATGTGTTTGCCGATCTGTCGAAAAACCTGCTGGACGCGGCCACCGAGCAAATCCTGCTTGATCTGGCGCAGCAAAGCGGCCTGACGCAGCACCGCGACGCGATGTTTGCCGGCGACAAAATCAACACCACCGAAGACCGCGCGGTGATGCATTGGTTATTAAGAAATCCGCCTCTAGCCCATATTCAGAAAGCGCGACCAGCTCTATTAAACGTAGCAGATGAGCTGACCGCCGTGCAAGAAGTGCTGGCCGACATGCTGGTGTATGCCGAGCATGTGCGCGCTGATGCGGCGATCACCGACGTGGTCAACATCGGCATAGGCGGCTCTGACCTCGGGCCGCAGATGGCGGTGCTGGCGCTTGACGAATTTGTCATGCCGGGCAAACGTTTTCACTTTGTCTCGAATGTGGACGGGCACGAGCTTGCCGCCGTGCTGCGCCGGGTGAAGGTCGAGAGCACGTTGTTTTTAGTGGCCAGCAAGACCTTCACGACGATCGAGACGATGACCAACGCGCACTCGGCCAAAGACTGGTTCTTGCAGCAAGGCGGCAGCGACATTGCCCGCCACTTTGCCGCACTGACCACCAACGTGGCAGCCGCCAATGCCTTTGGCATTAGCACCACCTTTGGCTTCTGGGACTGGGTCGGCGGGCGCTATTCGATGTGGTCGGCGATTGGACTGCCGTTGGCGATTGCCATTGGCGCGCAGGGTTTCAAGGAGTTCCTGACTGGCGCGCACGACATGGACGAGCATTTCCGCACCGCCCCTCTGGCGTGCAACCTGCCGGTACGGCTGGGCTTGCTCGATGTCTGGTACCGCAACTTTCACGGCTTTGCCAGTCGCAGTATTGCGCCATACCATAGCGCGCTCAAGCGTTATCCGGCGTATTTGCAGCAGCTCGAGATGGAGAGCAACGGCAAACGCGTGGATGTCGATGGCGTGGCGGTGCCGTTTGACACCGCGCCGGTGCTGTGGGGTGAGCCCGGCACCAACGGCCAGCACGCCTATTTTCAGATGCTGCACCAGGGCACCGATGTGGTGCCGGTGGAGTTTGTGGCGGTGAAAAAGCCCAAACACAGTCTGCCCGATCACCACGCGCTGCTGTTGGCCAACGTGCTGGCGCAGGCGCAGGCGCTGATGCTTGGCAAAGCCGATGCCGGCGGCCACAAGCACTTCACCGGCAATCGCCCCAGCACCTTTTTGCTGCTCGATGAGCTCAACCCCACCAGCCTGGGCGCACTGATTGCCTTGCAGGAGCACCGGGTGTTTGTCAGCGGCAGCCTATGGGGCATCAACAGCTTTGACCAATGGGGCGTGGAACTTGGCAAGGTATTGGCCAAAGACCTGCAGGCGCGTCTAAGCAGCGGCGACGTGGCTGGGCTGGATGCCTCCACTGCCGGCCTGCTGGCCCGGCTTGGTGCTTGATCCAGTTTGATTCATCTGCATCGATGTTGTTTGCCCACGACTTTGCAGAGGTATTCTTCCACCGATCTTCATACCCCAGGCACAGCCAAGCCACCAAGTCGCATGAACATCGTTTTTGATTTCGGTGCCGTGCTCGTCACCTGGCAGCCCGCGCTGCTGATGCAGCAGACCTTTCCGCATCAGGCCAGCACGCTTGAGGCGGCCCGGCAACTGGCGCATCAGGTGTTTGCCCACCCGGACTGGCACGACTTTGACCGCGGTGTACTGGCGCTGGAGGCGGTCACGGCGCAAACCGCACAGCGTCTTGATCTGCCCTTTGAAGCGATGCACACGCTGGTGCAGGGCATTGGCGCGCGACTGACGCCGATGCATGACAGCGTGGCGATCCTGCAGCGGCTGTGTGCGCGCCGCCAGGCGGGTGACGGCGTGTCTGCACTGTATTACCTGTCCAACATGCCCGAGCCCTATGCGCGCGTGCTGGAGCAGCGCTTCGAGTTCTTGCAGTGGTTCGACGGCGGCATTTTTTCTGCTGACGTCAAGCACATCAAACCTGACCCGGCGATCTACCAGCTGTTGCAAGAGCGCTACGCGCTGCAGCCGGCCCGCACCTTGTTCATCGACGACCTGCAGGCCAATGTGGTGGCAGCCCGTGGGCTGGACTGGCACGGCATTCATTTCGAGTCGCCGCTGCAATTGCAAGCCGAACTGGCCTTATTCGGCTTGTAACAGGTAAGTCGTCCGAAATGCCACCAGCGCGGCCTGGTACGCGTCAGGTGCCACCAGATCAAGGTCGCTGTGGCCGCCAGCGTCAATGCGCTGCCACTGTTTCGGTGCATTGGCCGCCGCAAACAGCTTTTCGCCCAGCGCCGGTGCGATGGTGTGGTCCTGGCTGCCGTGCAGCATCAGCAGCGGGGCGTGAATCTGGCCGATTTTTTCGACCGAGGCAAAGCGCTCGTGGTTGCACCGCGCCAGCACGCTGGCCCAAAAGCCCGCTGTGGCTGCCACATCGGCAAAACTGGTGAAGGCTGATTCCAGAATCAGCCCGCCAAAAGCCGCCACTGGCAGCGCGCTGGCCAGGTTGACGGCCACGCCGCTGCCCATCGAGTGGCCGTAAATCACGCGTTGCGCCGGGTTGGGGGCGCGCCGCTGCAGCTCGGCCCAGGCCAGTGTGGCATCTTGCGTGAGGGTCTGCTCGGACGGGATGATCGGCGTGCTTTGGCCCCAGCCGCGGTAATCCACCGCCAGCACAGAAAAACCCGCCTCGCGCAGCGCCTGCATCTTGTGCCAGTTGCCTTGCAGAGGGTGCAGCGTGCCATGCAGGTACAACGCAGCAGGAGCCTGCGGGTCGCGGTGCGGCAGCCACCAGAGTTCGATGCGCTGCGGTGCTGCGCTGTTTACCACGGGCAAATAGAAACGGCTGTCACCCGGGCGCAGCGGCGCAGCATCGCTGGCCAGGCTTGGCGTGGGTCGGTAGATGATCTGCCGCTGTCTGGCGTCGAGCCAGGCACAGCCACTGGTGCTGACCAACGCTGCTGTCAGGCACACCCTGAAAAAAACTGCCGCTACACTGCGCGGTCTTTGCTCAAAACCCATCCGACAATTCTCCATGCGACCTCTGTTCCGCCCTATTTTTTGTTTGATTCTGGCGCAGTTCGCCATCCTCAGCCCGGCGCAACCCAGTGCTGCGCCGGCCGGTATCAGCGTTGTTGCACCGCCGCCCAAGCTGCTCTTTCAGGCCAGCCCATTCACCTGGCATTACACACCCAGTGACGAGCATAAAAACGTACTGATGATCGGGCTGGAGCGCGAGCACGCCGACGGCAAGGTGGATGGTTTCACATTGTTTACAAATTCGTTTGGTCAGCCCAGTGCCTACGTTTATCCGTGGGGTGGCATTTACCACCAACTCTGGGGCGTGGCACCGCTGTCTTTCAAATGGACCGCCGGCCTGATGTATGGCTATGTTGACCCATATAAACACAAGGTACCGCTGAATTTCCGGGGGTTTAATCCAGTGGTGATACCAGCCCTGGTCTATACCTTCCAGTCCGGCTGGCAGGCTCAGGTGGATTTTCTGGGCTCTGCCGGCATGATGTTTCAGTTCAACCGGCCGCTTAACTGATGGCACTGCGGCATCCGCTGGCGGCCTCAACAAATCAGCTGGCAGCAATCCGATCTGGGCAAATGAGGGGCTGCCAACTTTAGGCCCCATGACGGCTGCGGTTGGAGCGCCAGTCTCTTGTTTGCAAGCGCATGGAAGCTGTCATTGGGTGGCATTGAGCTGAACCACTGAAGTTGGTGTTGTCGCCAAGTCAGGTGGTCAGGCGGGTGAGCGCCTCCTGGTACTTGGCTGCGGTTCTTTCGATCACCTCGCGCGGCAAATGTGGCGCTGGCGGGGTCTTGCTCCACGGCTTGCCTGCCACTTGCGCGGTTTCCAGCCAGTCGCGCAGAAACTGCTTGTCGTAGCTTGGCGGGTTGCTGCCCTCCTGGTAGCTCTCGGCGGGCCAGTAGCGCGAGGAGTCGGGGGTCAGCACCTCATCCATCAGCACCAGCGTGCCGTCTTTGTCCTGGCCAAACTCAAACTTGGTGTCGGCAATGATGATGCCCTTGGCCGCAGCAATGGCGCTGGCAGCTTTGTAGATGGCGATGCTGATGTCGCGAATGCGCCCGGCCAGATCGGCGCCGATCATCTCCACGGTGCGCTCAAAGGTGATGTTTTCGTCGTGCTCGCCCAACTCGGCCTTGGCCGCCGGGGTGTAAATGGGTTCGGGCAACTTGCTGGCGTTTTGCAGTCCTTCTGGCAAGGGTACGCCACAGACGCTGCGGTTTTGCTGGTATTCCTTCCAGCCGCTGCCGGCCAGGTAGCCACGCACCACGGCTTCAACCGGAATGGGTTTGAGGCGTTTGACCAGCATCGAGCGGCCGGCTACCTGTGGCACTTCGGCGGCACTGACAACGCTCTCAGGGGCTTCGCCGGTCAGGTGGATCGGGCACAAATTCAGGCCATGGGGGCCGAGCTTGTCAAACCAGAACAGCGCCATTTGCGTCAGCAAGCGGCCCTTACCGGGAATGGGCTGTCCCATGATGACATCAAAGGCGCTGATGCGGTCGCTGGCCACCATCAGGATGCGGTCGTCGCCTACGGCGTAGTTGTCGCGCACCTTGCCGCGTGCCAGCAGCGTCAGGGAAGTCAGGGACGAGGTGTGAACGGTCGGCTCAGAAGAAGTGGTCATGGTCATGCAAGGGTTCAGGTTGTTCAAATCAATCAGGAGATGAGTTTCAGCTTCGGCTCAATACGGCAAATGTCGACAAAATCACGGTCGCGGGCCAGCAGCGGCAGGTCGGCTTCCAGGGCGCAGGCCGCCACCACACAATCCATCGCGCTGCGCACGGTGACACCCTGCCAGCGGCAGCGAGCGTACAGCAAGGCCGCCTGGCGATGCAGTTCATGTGCATCTTCGGGCTCAAACACCGGCAACTGGTCAATTTGCGCCTGCAAGCGGATGAAATGGCTGGCATCACGCGCACCCTGTAATACCTCTTGCACCACCACCGCAGGCAACCACAACGCCGTCTCATTGACCAGCGCGGCTGCCAGTGCACGATGTGTGGAAGAGCCCGTGCCGCGCAGAAACTCTATGACGGCTGAGCTGTCAACAATCATGTGTGACTGCGCTCAGCCACGCTTTCGTTGCCGGTGGGTTCACAGGCCAGCAATGGCTCCATTGGATACTTGGCATAGCACTCGTCAGGATCGTAGTCATCAGCCAGCACATCACTGCCCTGCAAAGCCAGTAATCCGGCGTAATTGGGCTTGCGCACATACGCCCGCAAAGCCGCTTCAACAGCTGCCTTTTTGGTTGTGACGCGCGCGCGCAGCATCGCCTGGGCAATCAGCTCATCGTCAATCACGATATTGGTACGGGTATTCATCGGCAGCCTCTGGTTGCATACACCTTGCGTGTGTATGCGTGAATTATGGCGCATCGACTAGCGCTGCGCGCGCAAACACCGACTCAAAAGCAAATCTTTGAGCGCGCTCCAGCACCTCAAACAGCACGGGTGCATCCGCCTGGGTGATTTCAGCCCCGTCCGGAGCTGGCAAATGAACCCACAGCGCGCGCAGACTGTCTCAGTGGCGTGTGGTGCGTTTGGCGCAAAAGCGTTGCCGGCATCTCTTACTTCTCAAACACCCGGTAGGTGCGGGTGGGCACCTCATTGAGCCACTTGAAAGCGTTCACCGACATACGCTTGCCCACGCCGGGTGACCAGGGGTCATGCAGGCGCAGGGTGGTGCCAACGGCGGATGGGTCGTCGTCGCCGCGAATTCCCACCACACAAATCATGTGGCCGGGTGAGCCAATGCCCGCCACATAGTCATTTGCATTCCACAGCATGTCGAACATCAGTGGTCCGCGCATGATGGCTGCCTTGAGCTTGCCCAGCGACCAAGACATGGGCGGGTTGCAATGCAGGCCGTGAATGCGGGCGTAGCGGTTGCCCGAGGTCATGGCATCGTCGGTATCCGATTTATTGAACAGACCAGCCTGATCGCTCCACATGTCCTGGGGTGTCTTGGCCTTGACCGCCGCCACACTGGAGTTGGTCATCATCGCCGTGCTAGCGGCCCAGCAGGTGGTGTTGGTCGGCTGCGGGATGAAGGGAATGATGTGCAGCATGGGCATGTAGGCTTCGGTGTCAAACAGTGCGTTTTGCGTGCAAACGCCGGCCTGGCCATCCACGACCAGCCAGTTGTCGGCCTGAAAACGCCGCACCGCCTGTTCGGTTTTAGGGCCAAAGACACCATCGGGTGTCAAATTGGCACTGGGGCGCAGTTTGCCATTGAGCGCCTTTTGCAATTGGGTCACCAGCGGGCCCCTGGAACCCGTTTTGAGAAGAGTAGCCACAGCAAGCATCCTTTCAATAAAACAAACTTTTGTCAAAGGAATCGGTCAGCGCGCAACGCTGTGGCCAGAATAACCGATAACAGAAAAGTGTGCGCCACGCGCCGCTGCGCACTGGTGCACCGATCCGACTCAGGTGATCGGAATCGACCTGGAGCGGTCCGGGCCAAGCTTGGGGCAGCGCACCGTCAACACCCCATTTTTGAAGCTGGCGTGCGCTCGGTCGGTGTCCACATTGCGCGGCAGCTCAATGACGCGTTGAAAGCTGCCATAGGCGCGCTGTGTCAGGTGGTAACGGCTGTCGCCGGTTTCGCGCTCAATCTGCTTGGAGCCACTCAAGTGCAGGCGGTTGCTTTCGATGCGGATCTCACAATCTTCCTTGCTCAGGCCAGGCAACTCCACCCGCACCACAATGTCGTTCAAGGATTCTTCCACTTCGCCCGCCAGCAGGCTCCAGCATGGGAAGGTGGCCGGCACGTCGCCCGCGCTGGCGCGGACTCGCCCTGTGGCATCGTCATTGGGCTGCGCAAAATGGGTTAACGCATTGCCGCTGCGGTGCAGCAACTCGTGCCACCCCTGGGCGACAGACTCCCATGCCCGGTTGAGTTCACGGCTAATCGACTTGCTGGTGGTCTTGAGTGCGTCTAGCATGGGAAACTTTCAGAAAGTGGGTTGAAAATGCGACTTGGATGGTGTGACAGCCCAGCGCAAGGTGTTTTGAGAATTCGCAACAACACCAACCCACCCGATCAACCCCCAAGCAAACACCTGCCCTGATGCCAAGAACACGCGCAGGCCAGCACAACCCCACTGCCGACTTGTTTCATTGCCGAGTGGCGCGCGACCGGCGTGCGTGCCTGCGGTCATTCACCGAACCGTGGCGACTGATTGCCGCTCCCGCTGGCAGTGCGACTAGGCACCCAGACCAGCAAAAATGTTTTGCACATCGTCGTTGGCATCAATGGCAGCCAGAAACGCCTCGACTTCTTCAAGCTGCTCGGCGCTCAGCGTGGCCGGGTCCACCGGGTTTTTGGCCTTGTAGCCGAGCTTGGCCGACAGCACGGTAAAACCGTGCGCGGGCAGGGCGCGGCTGACCATATCCAGGTCGGTTGGGTCGGTCAGAAACAGCGTATTGCCTTCGTCTTCGCCGGGCTCAAAATCTTGCGCGCCGGCTTCAATTGCGGCCAGTTCGGCATCGGCACCGGTGGCGGCCGGCTCCGCTTCGATCATGCCAACGTGGTCAAAGTCCCAGCTGACCGAGCCCGAGGTGCCCAATTGGCCCTTGCGAAACAGCACGCGCATCTCGGGCGCGGTGCGATTGAGATTGTCAGTCAGGCATTCGACCATCAGTGGCACCCGGTGCGGCGCAAAGCCTTCATAGATGACGTGTTCAAAGTTGACCACTTCGCCGGTCAGGCCGGCACCTTTCTTGATGGCCCGGTCCAGCGTTTCCTTGGGCATCGAGGCTTTGCGCGCCTGCTCCACCAGCAAGCGCAGGCGCGAGTTGGCTGCAGGGTCAGCGCCGCCGCGCGCCGCCAGCATGATGTCCTTGGACAGTTTGCCGAAGATGCGGCCTTTGGCGTTGGCTGCGAGTTCCTTGCCTTTGGCTTTCCATTGCGCGCCCATGTGTGAGTTTCCTTGGTGTGGTAGCGCTTGACGGCGCTGGTTTGAAGAGAGGGGGAGTAGGTTAACACCGGCCAGCCGCAGCGCGGCGGCGGCGTTACTTCGGTGGGCTGCGGGTTTGCTTCACGCCCGCGCCGCGCACCTCCAGCCGGATTTCGTCAAGCACTCGCCCTGTCACATCGGCCAGCTGCACGTGGTGTCGTCCCGGCCACGGCAGCCACAGGGCCGACGGCCCGCTGGCGTAGGGTTTGCCGTCGATCAGCCAGCGCAGGTTTTGGCCCTCGGCCTGCAAGCGCAGGCGTTGGCGCTTTGGCGGAATATCGGGGTCAAGCGCCAGAATGGTGCCATTGGCCGGCGCCGTGATGCGGGCTACGGGTTGGTTGGATAAATTTATGCTTTTTAGACCTATAGCCCTTTCTGTATATTCGCTGGCAGCTATATGTTGAATAGCAAACATTGGCTGCTGTGTGCCCTGCAAAAACCACTCCAGGCGCGCCGCTTCAGCTGCCTGGGTGCCGCTAGCGCG
>JAIFMT010000055.1 GCA_020048295.1 Rhodoferax sp. | reverse complement strand
TGCCTTGACCATGGCATCGCTGGCCTCAATCAAGGCAACCAGTCCGCGGGTTTCAATCATGCCAAGTGCTTCCATTTACATTCTCCTCAAGTGGGTGGGGTGGTACAAAAAAATCAGATCGCCAGGGCTTTCACCGGTTTCCCTGGCGCACGGGCCAGCGTGGCCGTGTGGGTGGACGCGGGCGCAGTTGGCAGTGGTGCCATCTTCATCGCCAGCAGCGTGACTTGAACAATATCTGCCGCACTGCAACCGCGCGACAAATCATGCATGGGCAATTTCAGGCCTTGAATCATCGGCCCCAGCGCGGTGTAGCCGCCCAGGCGCTCGGCGATCTTGTAGGCGATGTTGCCCTCTGACAGCGATGGAAAAACAAACACATTCGCCCGACCAGCCACCAAACTGTCGGGGGCCTTGCGCGCCGCCACAGCGGGTACAAACGCCGCATCAAACTGCAACTCTCCATCAATCAGCAAATCTGGTCGCCTTGCCTTGGCAAGTTGGGTAGCTTGTGCCACCATTTCGGCAGACGCATGTTTGGCACTGCCCAGCGTGGAAAACGACAGCATCGCCACGCGTGGCTCCTTGGCCGTTACCCTGAAATAGTTGTCTGCGGTGCTGATGGCAATATCAGCGAGCTGCTCCAGCGTGGGTTTGGGCACCACACCGCAGTCGGCAAAGCCGAAAACCTGAGAGCGATCCGGCGGCAGCATGAAAAACATCGACGACAGGGTCTGGATGCCGTCACACAGGCCAATCACCCGCAGCGCCGCGCGCAAAACCGCTGCGGTGGACGAGGTGTTGCCCGCGATGCAATAGTCGGCATCACCGCTGACCAGCATCATGGCGGCAAACCACAATGGGTCGTGCAGCTTGGTGCGCGCCTCTTCGACTGACCAGTCGGTGTGCCGCTGGCGCAGCCTGGCGGTGTAGTCATCCAGGCGAGGTGAGCAGATGGGATCGACCACGCGCAAACCACATGACGCCATGCGCCTGTCAATGCAATAGTCACGCAGCGCCATCGGGTTGGCGACCAGCACCGTTTTGGCCCAGCCACGGTTGCCCAGCTCGCAGGCCGCCTCAATCACACGCTGATCCATGCCGTCGGCAAAAACCACCCGCGCCGGATGGTGGCTGGCCCAGTCTTCGCAAGCTTGAATCAGCGACACAACATTACACCGGGTAGCTGAGGTAAAAATAGCGCACCGCACCTGGTGAGCCCAGCTTGCCTTGCGTGCCCTTGGGTACCCACATCACATCGCCCGCACTGGCACTGATGCGCTCCTGCCCAACCTGGTACTGCAACTCGCCTTCCAGCACCAGATTGACTTCATCACTCTTGCAATCCAGCGCAAAAACATTATTCGACCACCCCATGAACCCCGCCGAGCGCGGGCTGACCCCACCGGACACCAGTGAGGTCAAGTCCAGATGACTCATGTTGGCACCCTTGTCACTGGTGCGTGGGCTGCTGCAAATACTGGTGATCTTGCGGACTTTTCCGGCCGCGGGCGCATCGCGCTCCTGGGCAATGCGGCGCAGCACTTCATTCAATACCGCCTCGCTGGCCGGTCCTTCGGCACCGACGGTGGGGTTGCTGCGGCCATTTCCAGTGCAACACCGAGGTCTTTGGCCACACTTCGCGCCTCTGCGGTCACGATGCTGGTCTTGTCACGCAGATGAATCACGCTCTGCCCGCTCTTGGCGGCCGCTCGCACATCATCGGCAGAAATCAGCTGTTTCTTGGTCATGCCGTCTCCTCAGGGTGAATCTCATTGGCCAGCAAATAGCGCCGTACCGCATCTATGGAAGCTGCGTCATTGCTGGCTACCGGGAATATCTGTCCGCTGACACCAGCCTCGCGCAACAGCTGCTCAACCCGCGCCAGATCCGCATCGGGCAAATCGGACTTGGTGACGATGCCGTCAATGCTTTTGCCAGCATAGACATCCAACAGGCCATACGGCAAGCGACATTCAAAGCCATTGGCAGGATGCACATAAATCAATTTATCAACATCGGCGGCCATCGTGATCAGCGTGTGGTACAGGCGCGGATGGCTGAAGTACTCGCCCGGCGTGTCGATCCCGGCGCGGCCTTCAAATTCCATCACCTGCGTTTTGCGCGCCAGCTCATCTTTGCCAAACAACAGATTGAACAGCGTGGTTTTGCCCACGCCGATGTCACCAATCAGCATGAACCGGCCGATGCGTGCGCCAGCAATCATGTGCGTGTGATCTCACAGGTGGTGTAGCGCAACTGGCGGCTCAAGGTGTCAATCACCCGCGCCAGGGCTTCATCGACCGATGCCACCGAGCCGGTAATCACCAGCGCACCGCTGAACCGGTCGAGAAAGCCAATTTCGACATTGGCCGCCTTGGTGGCAATGTCACCAGCAATCATGGCGGTCTCTCCTGGCGTCAAGGTCATGATGCCAATGGCCTCGGCACCTGGTACACCAATCTTCTTGCACAGCTCAGGCGTTGGATTGGCGATGGAATGCGCCAGCGTGACCTGCTTGCCAGGCACGAACTCCTGGATGATTCGCTCTTTGGTCACAACGTCCTTGGTATCCATCTTGATAGCCACAGCTCAAACAAAAAAAGGAGCACAGCAAACACCTTTACTGCGGGTTTGAGCCGGATTGTTGAAATGAACGCCTCTCAGGCGTTATCAAAAATCGGCGTGTTTTTGCATTGATTGAACACTTCAGGCGCAGCGCTGGCGCAGCGTGTCCGATGGCAGTTCACCAAACAGCCGGCGATAGTCGGTGGCAAACTGGCTCAGATGCCAAAAACCAAATCGCGTCGCCACATCGCTAACGCAGGCATAAGGGGAATCCTTGCACTGCAGTTCACGTCGGGCTGAATTGAGTCCGACGGTGCGCAAGTAGGTCTTTGGCGACAACCCTGTGTATTTCTGGAAACAGTCTTGCAGAGCGCGCGGACTCGAACCGAGCTGTTCGCACAACTCGTGCACGGTGACACTGCGGTCACTGTGGTCATGCACGTAGTCCCGCACTCGGCGCAAGGTTCTGCGCGCATGCTGGCTGGGCACGCTGTCTTTGCTACCGTTTTTTCCCTGCGTGAGCAATTGCACCAAGCCCGACAACACTTCGTCAGCAAAGTGGTCCTGTGCGGCGGACGCTTGCACCTTTGCCATCGGCACGCTACATGCAACGACACTGCCAAGCCAATGGCGAAACGGCCCAAGCGCGAGATCAGGGACTTCAAGCACGCGCTGCTTCAACAAATCCCTGGGCAACGGGTTACCCTCACGCTCGGCATACTGCTGCAACCAGTGGGTCTGCACCACGATGCCCAGGAACCCGAAGTTGTCGGGCGTGGTCAACTGAAAATCGTCCTGACCAGCATGCAAGGCCAACATCCCGGGCTCGATCCTGGCACCATCTACCCGTCCAATCTGGTGATCTGCCACCGGAATGCCAAACCAGACGGCACCGCTCCAGAGCTTGCAGGTCTGCACCAGCGCGTGACTCGATGATTCCATGAACACCTGCATCGGTCCCAGCATCAACTCGGTTAATGCGCCACAAAAGCGCCCCGGCGACGTCTGGTCATAGACCTGCTGCCAGCCAGTGATACTTTGTGCGAGTTGCTCGACACCCATCGTTTGTGTCGCCCGCCACTGCGGCGCTGGCGGCATCGGTGATGCGTTGTGAGTGTCCAAAAAATGCTCCAGTTCACGGTACAGTGCAGGCCCATGCCCCTATTTGATCTTACCCAAAATCACCGCCATCAATTGCTGATGGTCGCGCGCCAGGCGCGGGACCGAGCCTACGCGCCGTATTCTGGCTACCGTGTCGGAGCCGCCGTGCTGGACGATCAGGGCGTCATCCACGCAGGCTGCAATGTCGAAAATGCGGCCTACCCCGAAGGTCTGTGCGCCGAAGCAGCAGCCCTGGCAGCGATGGTGCTCGCCGGCAGCACGCACGCGCTTGCCGTTCTGGTGGTGGGCAGCGGCGGCGAGGCCGGTGTCGGCTGGATTACCCCGTGCGGCGGCTGCCGGCAAAAACTACGCGAATTTGGTAGCCCTGATCTGATTGTCATCAGTGCCACTGAGAGCGCCACCGGTCCCAGCTTCACGCTGGCCGAGCTGCTACCCGAGAGCTTTGGCCCAGATCACCTGAAACCACGCTGAACGGAGCTTTGTCCATGCGTCTCAATGAAACCTGCAACACCATTGTCCGACACGCCCCCGACATTCAGCCGCGCATTGCCGTGGTACTGGGCTCAGGCTGGGGCGGCCTGACCGAGCACCTCAGCGATGCGGTGCAGATTCCTTATAGCGAACTGCCCGGCTTTCCCCAACCCGGTGTCGCCGGCCACAGCGCCACCCTGTGGCTGGGGCGGCTTGGGGCGCAGGCGGTAGCGGTGATGAGTGGGCGCAAACACGGCTACGAGACCGGTGCGGTGGACGGCATGGCCGCGCCACTTCAAGTGCTCAAGCAACTTGGCTGCCACACACTGGTGCAAACCAATGCCGCAGGCAGTCTGCGCCCTGACATGCCGCCACAAAGCCTGATGCTGCTCAGCGACCACCTCAACCTGCCACAGCGCTCGCCACTGGTGGGCGCAAGCGGCAGCGAACGCTTTGTCAACATGGTTGATGCCTACGACCCCGCCTTGCGCGCGCACGCGCTGCGGGTAGCGCAGGCGCAAGGCAGCGTGCTATTTGAAGGTGTGTACGCCTGGTTTTTGGGCCCGCAGTTTGAGACCCCGGCCGAAATCCGCATGGCACAACGCCTGGGTGCCGATGCGGTGGGCATGAGCACTGTGCCTGAAACCATTTTGGCGCGCCACGCCGGCATGCGCGTGCTGGCGCTGTCGTTCATCACCAACCTGGGTGCGGGCATGTCTGCCGAGCCGTTGAGCCACGCCCACACCTTGAGCCAGGCTGAAACTGGCAGCGCACACGCCAGCCGTTTGCTGGCCAACATCATCGCCACACTCGATGCACCATGACCCCATCCAACACCCCTGCCAACTGGCCACATGACTTACCGCACAGCGCCCGCATGGCGCTGGCCTGCCTGGACCTCACCAGCCTCAACACCCAGGACACCGAGGCCGACATTGCCAAACTCTGCCAGCGTGCCAACGGTCCATTTGGCCCGGTCGCTGCGGTGTGCGTGTGGCCGCGGCTGGCCGCATTTGCCCGAACGCAGTTGCCCGCCCACATCGGCGTGGCAGCGGTTGCCAACTTTCCGCATGGCAACACCGACATCGCCGCGGCGGTGGCCGACACCCAGGCCATCGTGCAGGCCGGTGCGCAAGAGGTTGACGTGGTGCTGCCCTACCGCGCGCTGATCGCCGGTGACGAGGCGGCTGTCACCGCGTTGTTGAGCGCGGTGCGCCAGGCCTGCCCGGGCCTGCTGCTCAAGGTGATTCTGGAAACCGGTGAACTCAACACCCCGGCGCTGATTGCGCGTGCCAGCACGTTGGCGCTGCAAGCCGGAGCCGACTTTCTGAAAACCAGCACCGGCAAAACTCCGGTCAACGCCACGCCAGAGGCGGCGCAAGTCATGCTGGCCACCATCGTCGCCAGCCCGACTGCCAGAGATCATGCAGGTTTTAAGGCCTCAGGCGGCATCAGGACTGCGCAGGAAGCTATTGTTTATGAAGCTCTGATCGAGCAATTTCTGGGTGCACCGGCGCTGGGTCCACAACGTTTTCGCATTGGTGCCAGCAGCCTGCTCAGCGACATTGAAGCCGTGCTGGGTGGCAGCACAACGCCACCGGCGGCACCCGCCGGAACTTATTGAGCGCCAACCAAACATGCTTGCCCAGGAGATCATCCGCATCAAACGCGACGCCCGCCCGCTTGCGCGCGCCCACATAGACCACTTTGTTCATGGCCTGGTGGATGGCACATGGAGCGAGGGCCAAGCCGCCGCCCTGGCCATGGCCATGTTTTTGCAGGGCATGAGCCGAGAGGAAACCGTCAACCTGACGCAGGCCATGATGCACTCCGGGCGAGTGATGGACTGGCGCGGAGCCAACCTGCACGGACCGATTCTGGACAAACACTCCACCGGCGGCGTAGGCGACAAGGTCAGCCTGATGCTGGCCCCCATCGTTGCCGCCTGCGGTGGCGTGGTGCCGATGATTTCTGGCCGCGGACTCGGCCACACCGGCGGCACGCTGGACAAACTGGGCTGCATCCCCGGTTACCAATGCACCCCTGACGTCACCACGCTGCAGCGGGCGCTGCAAACTGCGGGCTGCGCCATCATCGGTCAGACCGACGACCTGGCCCCGGCTGACCGGCGGCTTTACGCCATCCGCGACGTGACCGCCACGGTCGAATCGGTGCCGTTGATTACCGCCAGCATCCTGTCCAAAAAACTCGCCGCCGGACTGCAAGGGCTGGTGATGGATGTCAAAGTGGGCAACGGCGCATTTGCCGATTCGCTGGACATGGCCACCACGCTGGCCGAGTCACTGGTCAGCGTGGCCACCGGGGCGGGCTTGCCCACCACCGCCTGGTTGACCGACATGAACCAGGTGCTGGGCCAAACCTGCGGCAACGCGCTGGAGGTGATCGAGGCGCTTGAGTTTTTGCAGGGCAAATCACCCGAGCCGCGCCAGCAACTGGTCACCCGCACCCTGAGTGCCGAGCTGCTGCAAATGGGTGGACTGGCCAGCAGCACCGCCGATGCGCTACAAAAGGTAGATCATGCTTTGTCCAGCGGACAAGCGCTGGAGCAGTTTTCACGCATGATCACTGCCCTGGGTGGCCCGGCAGACTTTGCCCAGCGGCCAGCACACTACCTGCCCATAGCGCCGGTGCAGCGCGTGTTGGCAGCACCACGCAGCGGCTGGGTCAGCGCCATGGCCACGCGCGATATAGGCCTGGCGGTGGTGGAGCTGGGTGGCGGTCGGCGCAAAGCCAGCGACAGCATCAACCCCAGCGTTGGCTTCAGCCAGTTTGCGCAAATCGGGCAAGCGGTGCAGCCCGGCGAGCCATTGGCCATCATCCACGCCGCCGATGCTGCCAGCGCTGACCGCGCGCAACAAGCCCTGCTGGCGCTGATACAGATCAGTGACACCACGCCCGCACTGTCGCCCGTGCTGGTACGGCGCATCGGCAGCCAGCAACCGGGTGGCTAACTGGCATGAGCGCAAAGTCCGCCCCGACGAATGAAACTTTGTAGGAGCGGCGCCCTCGCCGCGAACGCTGGCCTTCGCGGCGAGG
>JAIFMT010000148.1 GCA_020048295.1 Rhodoferax sp. | reverse complement strand
CGTGCGCGCGCGGCAGCCACGAATGAAACGGAAAAAACGCCGACTTCAGGCCAAAGCTGGTCAGCAGCAGCAAAAACACCGTGCTGCGCACCTTGCCGGGGTGCTGACGCATCCAGCTGCCAAAGTCATCCAGGTACCAGCTCTGGCTTTCGGTGTACAAAATCATGAACGCCGCCACCAGAAAGATCAGGCCGATGTGGGTTGATACCAGGTAGTTGAAGCCGGCAAAGCGCACTTTCTGGTTGCTGTAGTCCCAGATCACCAGCAGCCAGGCCGACAGTGCCGCCACCTCCCATCCCATCAGGAACGTGACCGCGTGCTCGCCGGTATAGACCAGAATGAACGACAGCGAAATCATGTTGAGCAGGCCAAAATGCACGCCCACATGGCGCGGGCTGTCAAAGTATTTGCGCAAATACCCCACCGCATACACCGCACCGAGCAGCGTCATCGGCAGCGACCAGCTTAAAAAGAAGGCACCCAGTGCGTTGAGGCGGAAATGCATTTCGCCCACGGGAAAACTCCAGGGGATTTCCAGCGTCAGCGCGGGTGCGCCCAGCAGCACCGGAATCACCGCCAACCACACCAGCAAGGTGGCAGCGGCTTGCGATACCAGGCCAAACCCTGCGCGCAGCCGGTTGCCCAGCGGCAGCAGGCACAGCGCGCCGCCTGCCAGCAGCAGCCAGACGGCCCAGACCAGCAGTTGCATCAGGCCTGCCCGGATGCAGTGGACATTGCCGAAAGGGGAAGCAGATTAAGTGATTTCATGAGGACTCCACATCAACCATCAGCACTTAAGAAGAGGGTTTCGTCGTGAGCGGTCGTTGCCAGGCCGCTCAGTGAATCCGCATGCCTGGTTTGGCGCCGGCAAACGGCTCCAGCACATAAATGCCGGGGTGCGCTTTCTCGTTGGCATGGCTGGCGGCGAGCACCATGCCTTCACTCACGCCAAACTTCATCTTGCGCGGCGCCAGGTTGGCCACCAGCACGGTGAGTTTGCCGGTGAGCTGCTCGGGCTGGTAGCTGCTGGCGATGCCGCTGAAAACATTGCGGGTTTTTGGCGCGCCAGCTGCATCCAGTTCGCCCACGTCCAGCGTCAGCTGCAGCAGCTTGGTCGAGCCAGCCACCGCCTGGCAAGCCACAATTTTGGCGATGCGCAGGTCGATTTTGGCAAACTCGTCGATGCCGATGGTGGGCGCAATGGCTTCGCCACCGGGGTGCTGATCTACTATATTTTCAATAGCTTCTTGCGCTTGCTCCACCTGGGCTGGAGGCTCAAAGAGTGCTTCAAGTTGCTTGACATCCACACGCTGCATCAAATGCTGGTAGGTGCCAATCACATGGCCGGTTTGCAGCGGCTCGCCAATGTTGTTGAAGCTTAAGGGGGCAATGTTCAAAAAGGCCTCGACCTGGCGCGCCAGCTCGGGCAACACCGGTTTCAGATAACACGTCAGCACCCTGAACGCCTTGATGCAGACGGTGCACACGCCTTGCAGCCGCGCCTCCTGGCCAGCCTGCTTGGCCAGGTCCCAGGGTTTGTTGGCATCCACATAGGCGTTGACCCTGTCGGCCAGCAGCATGGTTTCGCGCAGCGCCTTGGCGTACTCGCGGCTCTCGTACAGCAGCTCGATGCTGGCACGCTCGATGCGCAACTGGTGCAGCAGCGCCGCACCATCCTCGGGTACATCGCCCAACTGCCCGCCAAAGCGCTTGGACAAAAATCCGGCTGCGCGTGAGGCGATGTTGACAAACTTGCCGATCAGATCGCTGTTGACGCGCGCCATGAAGTCGTCGGCGTTGAAATCGATGTCTTCGTTGCGGGCGCTGAGCTTGGCGGCCAGGTAGTAGCGCAGCCACTCGGGGTTCATGCCCAGGCTCAAATACTTGAGCGGATCGAGCCCGGTGCCCCGGCTCTTGCTCATCTTTTCGCCGTTGTTGACGGTCAGAAAACCATGCACAAACACGTTGTTGGGGGTTTTGCGGCCGCTAAAAAAAAGCGTCGCGGGCCAGAACAGCGTGTGAAAGGTGACGATGTCCTTGCCAATGAAGTGGTATTGCTCCAGCGCCGGGTTGGCCATGTAAGCCTCGTAATCCACGCCGCGCTTGCTGCACAGGTTTTTCAGCGAGGCCAGGTAGCCAATCGGCGCGTCGAGCCAGACATAAAAATACTTGCCCGGTGCGTCGGGGATTTCAATGCCGAAATACGGCGCGTCGCGGCTGATGTCCCAGTCGCCCAGACCTTCGCTCTGTGTGCCATCCGGGTTGGTGCGCACAGAAAACCATTCCTTGATCTTGTTGGCCACCTCGGGTTGCAGCTTGCCGTCTTGCGTCCACTGTTCCAGAAAGGCCACGCAGCGCGGGTCGGACAGCTTGAAGAAAAAGTGCTCCGAGCTTTTTAGCTCGGGTTTGGCACCTGACAGCGCTGAATACGGCTTGATCAGCTCGGTGGGCGCGTACACCGCGCCACAGTTTTCGCAGTTGTCGCCATACTGGTCTTTGGCGTGACACCGGGGGCACTCGCCTTTGATGAAGCGGTCCGGCAGAAACATGTTTTTCTCGGGGTCGAAAAACTGTTCGATGGTGCGCGTCTCAATCAGCGAACCGTCCGGGTTGTCGCGCAGGTCGCGGTAGATCTGCTGCGCCAGCTCATGATTTTCGGGCCCGTCGGTGCTATGCCAGTTGTCAAAGCCGATGTGAAAGCCATCCAGATATTGCTTGCGCCCGGCGGCAATGTTGGCCACAAACTGCTGCGGTGTGATGCCGGCCTTTTCAGCGGCGATCATGATCGGTGCGCCGTGGGTGTCGTCAGCGCAACAGAAGTCCACCGCATGGCCCATCATTTTCTGAAAGCGCACCCAGATGTCGGCCTGGATGTACTCCATGATGTGGCCGATGTGGAAGTTGCCGTTGGCGTAGGGCAGGGCGGTGGTAACAAACAGTTGGCGGGTCATGGGGCGTGGGCTTTCTAAGACAGCCGACAATTTTAGTCGGCAGCGTTTGGCGCCTTAGCGCAGGCGCAGCGGGTCGCGCCGGCGCTCAATCACGGGTTGCAGCGGGTACTGCGCATCGCCGGCGGTGGCCTGCGGGTCAACCCAGCCGAAAAAGCGGCAGATCTCGGCGCGCTTGCTCCACGCATCGGCACGGCCCAGTGCCATCAGCGCGCGCGTGTAGCCTGACTCAAACAGCACATAGCTGGCCAGCGCCGCGCCTTTGCTATCTGCTGCACCTTGGCTGTCGGTGTCGCGCGGCCATACCCCGGCGCCACCCAGCGCGGCGCGCACCGCCGGTGGCAACTCTTTCAGGTGATCGGCAGCGATGCTGTCCAGGCGTTGTGACGGGGTGATCAGCAGCAGTTCCACCGGCCGCAGATTGCTGGCATTGCGCAGGTCGGGGGGCACCAGGCTCAACGTCTGGTTGATGCGGCGGATGCGCTCCACATCGACCGATAGCGCGTCGAGAAAGATATTCGCCAGCGCGTGCCCGGCAATTTGTGCCGGCGACGGGTAATTGGCCGGGCCCGGCTGCAGCGTGGCTGCGCGCGGGCCGTGCAGCCGCCCGGCACCAATCACACAAATGCGCTGTGCGCCCAGATGAATGGCTGGCGCGATCGGGGCTGACTGGCGCATCGAACCATCGCCAAAGTAGCTGGTCTGGCCGTCCATCTGCAACGCCGTGGCCGGAAACACAAACGGAATGGCGCTCGATGCCAGCAGGTGCTGGTGGGTGATCTTGTCGCGCACGCCGCAGCGCTGCGAGCGCGTCCAGGGCATCAAGCGGCGGTCGCCCTCAAAAAAAGTGACGTGTTCGCCCGAGCTGTAACTTGATGCCGAAACCGCCAGCGCCTGCAGGTGGCCGTCGCGAATCAACCCCGGCAAACGCGCCAGCGGCACCATGAGCGTCAGCAGATCGGCCAGTGGGCCGTTGTCCAGCAGCGACCTTGGGTTCAAGCGCCGCCACCTGGCCATCTGCCAGCCCAGCGCCAGCCAGCGCAGCCAGCCGGACCCGGCACGCGGCAGGCGAAGGGGTGCGACCTGATACACCTGCTGCACATGAAAGTTGTGCCACACCTCGGCCACCCGGCGCACCACGGCATCAAAATCATCACAGCCACAGGCCAGTGCCGCCGCGTTGATGGCCCCGGCCGAAGTGCCAGCGATGATGGGAAACGGGTTCCCCTGCTGCTGCGCACCGCACAACTGGCGCAACTCTGACAGGGTTTGCAGCACGCCCACCTGGTAAGCGGCGCGCGCACCGCCACCCGTGAGCATCAGCGCTGCCGCCACGGTGGGCTTGGGGGTTGCAACAGGGGGGTGAGACATGTATTCATTATCAGCAACGCCTGCCCAGGTAGGCTGCTTCATCCGCAGCAAATGCAGCGGCCTACGGGTAAACCCGGATTTTCTGGATACTGCTAGGCCTATTCTGGTTTGGCTAGACTCGGTGCTTTCGGAGAAAAACCATGACTGTGTCCCAACAATCCGTGCTCGATGCCCTCAAACAGGTCATCGACCCCAATACCGGGGTCGATTTCGTGTCGGCCCGGGCCATCAAGAACCTGACCGTCACCGACGGCGATGTCGCTTTTGACGTGGAGCTTGGCTACCCCGCCAAGAGCCAGATCGCCGGCTTTCGCAAGGCGCTGATTGATGCCACCAAAGCGGTGGCTGGTGTCGGCAACGTGTCGGTCAACGTCAACGTCAAGATCGTGCCGCATGCGGTGCAGCGCGGCGTGGCGCTGTTGCCCGGTGTGAAAAACATTCTGGCCGTGGCCTCGGGCAAGGGCGGCGTGGGCAAGAGCACCACCGCAGTCAATCTGGCCCTGGCGCTGGCTGCCGAGGGCGCACGCGTCGGCCTGCTTGATGCCGACATCTACGGCCCCAGCATCCCGATGATGATGGGCATCGACGGCAAACCTGAAAGCAGCGACGGCCAGACCATGGAGCCGATGGAAAACTACGGCGTGCAGGTCATGTCGATCGGCTTTCTGGTGCCACAGGACGAAGCCATGATCTGGCGCGGCCCGATGGCCACGCAGGCGCTGGAGCAATTGCTGCGTCAGACCAACTGGAAAGACCTGGATTACCTGATCGTTGACATGCCCCCGGGCACCGGCGACATCCAGCTCACGCTGAGCCAGAAGGTGCCCATGACTGGCGCGGTGATCGTCACCACACCGCAGGACATCGCCCTGCTCGATGCCAAAAAGGGCATCCGCATGTTTGAGAAGGTCAGCGTGCCAATTCTGGGTATTGTGGAAAACATGGCGGTGCATGTGTGCAGCCAGTGCGGTCATGTGGAGCACATTTTTGGCGCTGATGGGGGCAAGAAGATGGCCGCCGAGTACAAGATGGACTACCTGGGTGGGCTGCCCCTGTCGATGCAGATCCGCCTGCAGGCCGACAGTGGCCACCCCAGCGTGGTGTCTGACCCCGACAGCGAAGTGGCGGGTCTGTACAAAGCGGTGGCGCGCAAGGTGGCGCTGGCGATTGCTGCGAAGAACAAGGACTTTTCCGCCAAGTTCCCGTCGATCAAGATTTCCAAAGACTCCTGATCGCCGCTGTGAAGGTTTTGTAATGCCGTTCGCCCGGCACTTAGGAACTTTATTTTTTGTAGCTGGAGGCGCTTACCCCAAGAGGGCTAGCG
>JAIFMT010000181.1 GCA_020048295.1 Rhodoferax sp. | reverse complement strand
GTTTGTCACGGGGCAGGGCTTGACGCCATTGAAAATTGGTCTGGAATGGCTGATTGTGAGCATCAACCTGGTCACGCTGGTGGTGCTTTGGTTTCGCCGCCATGCGCTGATTTATGAATGCGTGATGGCGCTGAGCTTTGCCGTGGCGCTGTCGGCCGCTTCTGAGCTGTTTTTCACCATGCTGGGCATTGTTGACAAAGATGCCGCCAATGCCATTGGCCACGGCTACAAGGTGGCGGCTTATCTGTATCTGTTTCACGTCACCTTCAATGAGGCGCTGCGCCGTCCGCTGGAGCGCATGGAGGTGCAGCATCAGCGCGAAAAACTCATCCTGAGCGCCGCGCCTGACGGTGTCTTGTGGGTTGACAGCAGCGGCAAAATCCTGATGGCCAACCCCGCTATGGAAACGCTCTCCGGCTACCCGCCCCATGAGTTGATCGAGCAAAACGTGTCCATTTTCCTGCCGGAATCGATGCGAGAGCGCCATGCGGAATCGATGGTAGGTTTTTTTACGGCACCGAGTTCGCGCGCCATGGGCTTGATGGACCTGAAGCTGATGCGCCGCGATGGCCACATGTTGCCCATTGACATCTCCCTGGGGCACTGGAGCGATGAGGGCACGCAATACGCCATCGCCTACATCCGCGACCTGACCGAGCGACGCAAGTTTGAAGAGTCACTTAAATTCCAGGCTACCCACGACCCGTTAACCGGCCTGCCCAACCGCTGGCTGTTCAGCCTGCAACTCCAGCATGCGCTGGCGCGCACCGGGCGTTCCGGACGTCAGGTGGCGGTGATGTTTCTGGATCTGGATGATTTCAAAAACATCAACGACAGCTTTGGCCACGCCACCGGTGACGCCTTGTTGGTGCAAGTGGGTGCCCGCATGCGCAACATGCTGCGCCAGCACGACACCCTGGCACGCCTGGGCGGAGACGAGTTTGCTATTTTGCTCAGCGACCTGGTCGATGCCGACGAGGCCGTCAAAGTGGCCAACAAGCTGCTGCTGACGCTGCAGGCGAGCTACCAGCTCAATGAACAGGAGCTCTATTCCGGCGCCAGCCTGGGTTTGGCATTTTTCCCCAGCGATGCCCAAGACTGCGACACCTTGTTGCGCTACGCAGACCTGGCCATGTACCAGGCCAAGGCGGCCGGGCGGGGCACCTACGCCTGCTACTCCCGGGAGCTCGATCGACGCGTGCATGAAGACATGCAAATACACACCCGGCTGAAGGAAGCGCTGGCTCAAGGGCATTTGCAGTTGCATTACCAACCGCAGGTGGATGTCATGACTGGTGCAGTGGTGGGTGCTGAAGCCTTGTTACGCTGGTGTGATCCGATTTTGGGGCAGGTATCACCCGCACGCTTTATACCGGTGGCAGAAGCCACCGGGCTGATTTTGCCGCTGTCGAGCTGGGTGCTGGAAACCGCCTGTACCCAAATTGCGGCCTGGCAAAACGCAGGCACTGCGCTGCGAGTGGCGGTCAACTTTTCGTCACAGCAGTTCCGGCTGAAAAATGTGGCGGCACAAGTGTCGGAAGCCCTGGGCCGCACCGGCGCCAGTGCACAGTGGTTGGACATCGAAATCACCGAGTCGGTGGCCATGGCGCAACCCGAGCAAGCGCGTGAACAGCTCAAGGCGCTGGTGGACTTGGGCTGTCGGGTTGCGCTGGACGACTTTGGTACCGGTTATTCATCCTTGTCCTACCTCAAGATCCTGCCCATCGACAAAGTCAAGATTGACAAGAGTTTTATGCAAGGGGTGCCACATGACAGCGACGACGCGGCCATCACACGGGCCATCATTGCCTTGGCACACAGCCTGGGTATCAGCTTGATTGCCGAAGGCGTTGAAACCGACGCCCAATTAGCATTTTTGCGGCAATACGGCTGTGAAAGCTACCAAGGCTGGCTGTTTGCCAAGGCCCTGTCAGTGGCAGATATGACCGAACTGCTGCGACGCGAACAAACCGACGAACCAATCCATGCGGAGATCAGACACAGCCCGGCCGGCGCGTTGGCCACAGACTGACGCAACCGTTGCGCCAGTTGCGTCGCGCCCACTGCGCTCAGGGCGGGCATCAGCACCACAAACTCCTCGCCACCATAACGGCACACCAGGTCTGTTTTGCGCACGGATTCCTGGCTGCGTCGCACAAACTCGCGCAACACGGCGTCACCTCCGGCATGGCCAAATTCGTCGTTGACTTTCTTGAAATGGTCCAGGTCCATCATCAAAACCGACATGGTGGGGCTACCCCATGCAATGCGCTGGCGCTCGGCCTCGAGCAAATCAAACTGGGGCTTGTCGCTCCAAATAACGCTGAGTCGATGTGGGATTCGGCGGCTTTGTCACCCTTGGCGGATCGGGAAGCCTGCAATTGCAGCGACCTGAAATTTGGACAATGTGCCTGTGGCCCGCAGAATTGGGTCTGAGCCTCATTCGCTGATACCGTTGCGGTGGTGCAAAAGGCGGGCGGGCGAATGGGGATCCGACCCAAATCTGCGACAGATCAGTGCAACAAAAAGCTGTAGTAAATTTGTAACCAATTGGTCTCTAGCCCAATAGCTGAAAGTGCAACATGCTATTTATTAGATAGTGCTTTACGATTATCTCTGGGCCAGTTGTTGGGCAAACGGGGGCTGCGACAATGCCGAGATATTTCACTTGGGCAGGGTTCAATTCCGCCACAACATCCAAATGACCGCCATCCATCCCGACGCAGTGCGCACATTCACCCTCGGCGACTTTGACTTCAACCTGCCGACTGAGTTGATCGCCCAGTATCCGGCCCCCGAGCGCACTGGGTCGCGGCTGCTCGACGGCAGCGCCAGCGAGCCGGTGGACCGCATTTTCAAAGACTTGCCTGCGCTGCTGCGTGCCGGTGACCTGATGGTGTTCAACGACACCCGGGTCATGAACGCCCGTCTGTTTGGCGAAAAGCCCACCGGCGGCAAGGTGGAACTGCTGGTCGAGCGCGTGCTGGCTGGCAACCAGGTGGCCGCGCACATGCGCGTCAGCAAGAAACCCGAGGTGGGCAGCAGCATTGCGCTGACCACGGCACCCGGATTTGACGACCACCTGAGCGCCACGCTGCTGGGGCGCTGGCCCGATGCGCAGGGCGCGCTGTTTCGCTTTGTGCTGTGCAACGACGCGGGCGATGATCCCTACACGCTGATGGCACGCCACGGCCATGTGCCGCTGCCGCCCTACATCACCCACGCCGACTCAGGCGAGGATGCACAGCGCTACCAGACGGTATTTGCCAAAAACCCCGGGGCGGTGGCCGCACCCACTGCGGCGCTGCATTTTGACGAGGCGCTGCTGGCGCAGATTGACGCTCTGGGAGTGCAGCGCGCCCACGTCACGCTGCATGTCGGTGCTGGCACGTTTCAGCCGGTCAAAACCGACAACCTGGCCGATCACCAGATGCACAGCGAATGGTATGAGGTGCCAGCCACCACCCAACAAGCCATTGGCCAGTGCCGCGCGCGCGGCGGGCGCATCATTGCGGTAGGCACCACCAGCGTGCGCACGCTCGAATCCTGGGCGTTGACGGACAGTGGCCGCAGTGCCATCGCGGCCGCAGCAGGCCAGCCAGACCCTTTGTCCCTGGCCACGTATTCTGCGGACACGCGCATCTTCATCACGCCCGGCTTTGACTTTCAGCTGGTGGATGCGCTGATCACCAACTTTCACCTGCCCAAGTCCAGCCTGATGATGCTGGTGAGTGCCTTTGCCGGTTTTGACCATGTCCGCCGGCTGTATGCGCACGCCATCGCACAGCGCTATCGTTTCTTCAGCTACGGCGATGCGATGCTGCTGCTGCGCGCAAAATAAGCTTGGTTTCAGAAACGCCACGGACAATGCGCACCACGATTGCCACAGCCACGCGCCGGCATCTGGTCAGAACCTTCTCACTTGAATCTAGTCATGAACCCTTTTCAGAAGCGCACCGCCCTGCGCATTGCCGCCGTCAGTTTGCTGCTGGCCTGCATCGCCAGCCCGATTGCCTGGGTTGTCACCCGCGAGAACTCTGAAGAAAGCGTGGTGGCGCTGGCCATTGAAGAGTCGGGCCGACTGCTGCACCACTATGACGCGATCAACCTGTCGGGGCCGCTGGCCGGCGAACATGCCCAACTGGCGGCAAAAACCATCTCGGGCGGCTTGTTTGACATTGCCGAAATCTACGACAGCCAGGGCAAGAAGCTCGCCGAATCGCTGACCAACGAGGGCCAGGCCATCGAGTCGTCCCTGCCCAAACACGGCTCGCCCAGCTACACGCAAGCCTCGTATGAGAGTCTGAAGCTGCCCAACAACGTGTGGGCGCTGCGCGTTTTCGTGCCGCTGCGCGACTCGGCCACCGACATGCGTCTGCCGATCACCGGCTATTTTGAAGGCGTGCGGGTGGTGCCCGAGTGGCAGCAAACGCAGATCCTGTCCAGCGCCATGACGGTGGCACTGATGGTGGGACTGGCTTCGCTGCTGTGCGGTGCCGTGCTGTACCCGGTGGTGGTGCGGCTGTCTGCCGACAACGAACGCAAGGCGCGCGAGGTGCTCGATTCACATATCTCCATGATGGAAGCGCTGGGCCGTGCCATCGCCAAGCGTGACTCCGACACTGGGGCGCACAACTACCGGGTGGCCTGGATTGCCGCGCTGATTGCCGAAAAAATGGGCATTGCCGGCAGCGCCATGCAAGCGCTGATTGCCGGCAGTTTTTTGCATGATGTGGGCAAGATTGGCATTCCGGATGCCATTTTGCTCAAACCGGCCAAGCTTGACGAGGCGGAATTTGTCATCATGCGCACGCACGTGGCGCAGGGCGAAGAGATCGTCACCGGCATGGGCTGGCTCGACGGGGCCAACGCCGTGGTGGCGGCACACCATGAAAAATGGAACGGCTCGGGCTATCCGCGCCAACTCGCTGGCGACAGCATTCCTCTGCCTGCGCGCATTTTTGCCGTGGCCGATGTATTTGACGCACTGTGCTCCAAACGCCCCTACAAGGAACCGATGAGCTTTGACGCGACGATGGCGATTCTGGAAAAAGACACCGGCAGCCACTTTGACCCGGGTGTGATGGCGGTGTTCAAACCGATGGCGAGGGGCATTTTTGACCAGCTGGCCGGCAGCGACGAGAACGCCGCACGCGAACTGCTGGAAGAACGGGTGCGCCAGCATTTTGAGCATTGAGTCAGACTTCGCAAGTGGCCCTAAGACGGCTGCACTGCTGAATAATTCTGCCTGATCGCGCCGCTTTGCAGGCATCAGGCAGAATGGAAGCATGGCCTACCGCTATTCGATTGGAACCTGCACCCACCAGTTCGCTGACCTGCGCGCGGTCATGGCGCGCGCCAGTCCGGCGCGCTCTGGCGACGCGCTGGCAGGGCTGGGAGCAGCCAGCGCGCAGGAGCGCATGGCCGCACGACTGGTGCTGGCGGACTTGCCACTGAAGACCTTCCTGACCGAGGCGCTGATTCCCTAGCCATCTCACCGTGGGTGACTTTCGCAACTGGCTGCTGCAAGACAGCACCGACAGCGCAACCCTGAGCGCCGTGGCACCCGGCCTGACCCCCGAGATGGTGGCAGCAGTCAGCAAACTCATGCGCAACCAGGACCTGATTCTGGTCGCGCGCAAGTGCCAGGTGATCACCCGTTTTCGCACCACCATCGGGCTGCCTGGGCACTTGGCGGTGCGACTGCAACCCAACCACCCCACCGACGACCTGCGCGGCATAGCCGCCAGCCTGCTTGACGGGCTGATGTATGGCGCGGGCGACGCGGTGGTTGGCATCAACCCGGCCAGCGACTCGCTGGCGGTGATGAACGGCCTGTGGCAGATGCTCGACGAGGTTCGCACCCGCTTTGATATTCCCATGCAAAGTTGCGTGCTAACCCACGTCACCACACAGCTTCGTGCTATGGAAAAAGGTTCCCCTGTGGATTTGGTGTTCCAGTCCATTGCCGGCACCGAGGCCACCAACACCAGCTTTGGTGTGACGCTGGCGCTGCTGCGTGAAGCGCGCGAGGCGGCGCTGTCGCTGGGGCGCGGCACGCTGGGCGACAACGTGATGTATTTTGAAACCGGCCAGGGCAGCGCCTTGTCAGCGGGCGGTCACCACGGTGTCGATCAGCAAACCTGCGAGGCACGCGCCTACGCGGTGGCGCGCGAGTTCAAGCCGCTGCTCACCAACACGGTGGTCGGCTTCATTGGCCCGGAGTATTTGTATGACGGCAAACAGATCATCCGCGCCGGGCTGGAAGACCATTTTTGCGGCAAGCTGCTGGGCGTGCCGATGGGCTGTGATGTCTGCTACACCAACCATGCCGAGGCTGACGCGGACGACATGGACACGCTGATGACGCTGCTGGCCAACGCGGGCCTGAGCTTCATCATGGGCGTGCCCGGCGCTGATGACATCATGCTCAACTACCAAAGCACCTCGTTCCATGACGCGCTGTACCTGCGCAGCCTGCTGGGACTCAGGCGCGCGCCCGAATTTGATGCCTGGCTGCAACGCATGGGCCTGGCCGATGCACAGGGGCGCCTGCTGGACGCGCCTGCGGGTCACCGGTTGCTGCAGCACTTGCCACATTTGCCGGATCTGGGAGCCCTGTGATGCAGGATTCGCTTGTTCCCGCGGCCAAGACTGATCCGCAATCCGACATGGCGCAGTACGGGGGGGTGCGCCCGGACCCGTGGCAAGCGCTGCGCCAGCACACTGCTGCGCGCATTGCGCTGGGTCGCTCGGGTTCCAGCCTGCCAACTGCCGAGGTGTTGCGCCTGGGTCTGGCCCACGCGCAGGCGCGCGACGCGGTGCACACGCCACTGGACTTTGCCGTGTTGTCAGGCAGTTTGCGGGCAGACGGCTGGCAGCCGCTGCAGGTGCACAGTCAGGCGGCGGATCGCCAAAGCTACCTGCTGCGCCCCGACCTGGGTCGCCGCCTGCGCGCGGATGATGCGGCACGGCTACGTCAACACGCCGGGCCAAATGCCACTCTTGATGTGGTCATTGTGGTGGCCGACGGCCTGTCCAGCGCGGCTGTGCAGCAACACGCGCAACCGTTGCTGGCTGCGCTCAAAAAGCATCTTCAAGCCGATTGGGCCCATACCCCGCTGGTGTTGGCCGAGCAGGGCCGGGTGGCGCTGGGTGATGAGATTGGCAGCCTGCTCGGCGCGCGTTTGATGGTGCTATTGATTGGCGAGCGACCGGGCATGAGTTCACCGGCGAGTCTGGGCATTTACCTGACCTATGCGCCGCGCATTGGCCGCATGGACAGCGAACGAAATTGCATCTCCAACGTGCGCCCCGAAGGCCTGGACTACCCGCAAGCCGCCCACAAACTGGCTTGGCTGTGCCGCGCTGCGCTGCGCGGGCAAGTCACCGGGGTGGCGCTGAAAGATGACAGCCCGCTGTTGGCACTGGCAGCGCAAACGCCCGGCGCATTGATGGGTTAACCTGCGTCGGCATGTGCTGCGCAGCAAACAGCACCGCCGGCTATTTTTTTGCG
>JAIFMT010000259.1 GCA_020048295.1 Rhodoferax sp. | reverse complement strand
TCACCCGAAAAGCCTGGGACGACATGGGCGACAGCGCGCAGCAAGTGGTGCGCCGCGCCGGTGAGAAGGCCGGGCTTGAGATGCGCAGCAAAGCCCGCCAAGAGGTGGATGACGCGGTGGCCGCCATGAAGCAGCGTGGCCTGGTGATCAACAAACCCAACGCCGAACAGCTGAAGGAATGGAGTGCCTTGGCCGACAAGCTGTACCCGCGCATTCGCGGCAACATGGTGCCCGCCGAGACGTTTGACGAGGTGTTCATGCACCTCAAGGCTTTTCGCGCCAGCAGGGGACAGTAGTGCGGGCGGTGCTGCACTGGGCCAGGTTGTGGGCTTTTTTGCGTCTTGACGAAGTGTTGTCATCTGCCGCGTTGGCATTGATGGCGTTGATTGCGCTGGCAGAAATTGTGCTGCGTCCAGTGTCGGGGCGCGGCGTAGAAAACGCTCCGGTGCTGGTGCAACACCTTGGGTTGGCACTGGCCATGCTGGGTGCAGTGGCAGCCGAGCGGCACGGCCATTTGAGCAGCCTGGGCAATGCCCTGGCACATCTGGGTGGCGCACGTTTACAGACAACAACCAAAGTGATTGGTCAAGGTGGTGCGGCGTTCGTCTGCGGTGTGTTGACGTTGGCAAGCTGGCGCTTGGTTGAGGCCGAGCGGGTCGTCGCACATAACCTGGCCTATGGGCTGCCCACCTGGTGGCTGCAGATGTTGATGCCTATGGGCTTTGCGCTGCTGGGGTACCGACTGGGTGCGCGCTGTGCTGGCGCTTCATGGCTGGCGCGCTTGTGCGCGCTGGCCTTGCCCGGGCTGGGTTTTTGGTTGGCGAGCGTGTATGACGGCAGCGCCTTGCCAGTGTGGCCGGCTGTGCTGTTTTTGTTGCTGGTGTTGCTCAGCGGTGCACCTATCTTTTCGGTGCTGGGTGGCCTGGCACTTGCGTTCTTTTGGCAAGACGGGCAACCGCTGGCCGCGGTGGCGCTGTCGCATTACCAGATCACCGTCAATCCTTCATTGCCCGCATTGCCGTTGTTCACGCTGGCGGGTTTGGTGTTTGCGCGCACCGGGGCTGCAGCACGACTGGGTGCGGTGTTCATGGCGCTGTTTGGCAGCGGGATGACCGGCACGGTAGTGGCTGCAGCGGTACTTTGCTCGTTTTTTACCGCGTTTACAGGGGGCAGTGGTGTCACCATTTTGGCGCTGGGCGGGCTGCTGCTGCCGCTGTTGCGCAGTGCCGGGTTGCCAGAGCAGCGGGGCATCAGCCTGGTGACCAGCGCCAGTGCTCTGGGGGTGCTGTTGGCCCCGTCTGTGCCGCTCATCATGTATGCCATCATTGCCCGGGTGCCGATCAACACCATGTTTTTGGCAGGTGTGCTGCCGGCCTTTGTGATGGTTGGTTTTTTGCTGCTGCTGGGTGGCTACCTCCGGCGTACCGGGCTGGCGCGGGTGTCCGCAGCAGTTGCGCCTGCTGGTGCAGTTGTTGCGCATGCGCCGGTCGAACAAACAGGCATTGCCGGTGCACTCTGGGCTGCCAAATGGGAGATTCTGGCACCCGTCATCGCCATTGGGTCGCTGGTCAGCGGCCTGGCCACCCCCATGGAGAGTGCCGCACTTACCGCGGCCTACGCCGTCATGACCCAGGCGTTGTTTCACCGCGAATTGTCGTGGCCTGCCTTGGGTCAGGCACTCAGCGACTGCGCCCAAATCATTGGCGGTGTGATGCTGATCCTGGGCATGGCGCTGGGGCTGACCAACTACCTGGTTGACAGCGGCCTGCCCAACGATGCCATTGACTGGGTGCAAGGCATGATTCCCAACAAATATGTGTTTCTGCTGGCGTTGAATGTATTTTTGCTGGCCGCTGGCTCGTTGATGGAGATTTATGCAGCCATCGTTTTTCTGGTGCCGCTGCTGTTGCCGGTGGCACTGAGCTACGGCATTGACCCGGTGCACTTTGGCATCATCTTCCTGGCCAATATGGAAATGGGTTTTTTGGCCCCGCCCGCGGGTATGAACATTTACTTTGCGTCCGCCATGTTTGGCAAGCCGATCCGCTATGTGGCGCGCGCCGTCGTGCCGGCGGTGTTGGCCATTTTTCTGGGGACACTGGCCATTTCATGGGTTCCATGGATTTCGACCAGCTTGCCGCGCTGGGTCGCTGGCCAGTAAGTGCCTGCTGGCAGCTACCCCAGCGCTATTTAATATATAGCTGGTAGCTCTTTATTTATAAGGGCTACTGGCCAAAATGCTCCAAATTCAAAGTGCGGTGCTGCTGACTGGTTGCATGGATTCAAAACTTGCGTCCCAGGCACGCAGGGCGCGCAACAAAGGCCGCTTTTTGACCTGGTGTCCACTCATGCGTTGCAATATGTCGTCCAGTGTGCGAATGGCCTGCAGGATGTAAGGCCCCTTGTTGAGCATGACGCATTCGGCCCGCACGCCCAAACCGGCATCTGATATTTCAGCGCGTGAAGCCAGTCCGGTCTTGGCCAGCGATTCGAGTACCTGGGTGGCCCAGATGACCGGCATGTGGGCGGCCTCGGCGCACCACAGTATTTCTTCCTGAACTTCAGCCATGCGTTCATAGCCGCATTCCACCGCCAGATCACCACGGGCAATCATCACCCCGGCACTGTTGGCCGCCATGGCACTCAGCATCAGCGCCGGCAAATTCTCAAAGCCTTGCAAAGTTTCGATTTTCAGCACCAAGCCCATGTCGGCCCGATCATGCTCCACCAACCATTGGCGCAACTGGTCGATGTCGGAAGGTCGTTGTACAAACGACAAACCGACCATGTCTGCTTCTTCGGCAATGGCTTGCAAGTCGGCCAAGTCTTTGGGTGTCAGTGCCGGCAGGTTGAGGTCGCTGTCGGGCAGGTTGATGCCCTTGTCGCCAGCCAGCCGCTCGCCCGCATCGCGCGCATGGGTGATTTCAATCACCAGGTGGGTTGCAAACTGCTGGCGCACAACGCCGCCAATGCGGCCGTCGTCAAACCAGATGGATGCACCCGGTTTCACTTGCCCGATCACTTGCGGCAAGGTGCACGCGATGCTTGGTATGTCCCGACCCGGGTTCAGGCTGTCATCGTCCGATTCAGCCACCATGGCCTGGCCGTTTGTCAGGTGCAATATATCGCCGCGGTGCAGGTGTAGCGTGCCAGGTGTGCTATCAATTTGGCAGACCAGCGTCGAGTGTTTCTTCTTGCCGTTTGCGCCACCAACACTCAAAACCGTCTCAGGTGTCAGGTAGGCTACTTGCAAACTCTCGGCAATGGCCCCTTTCTCATCGGTGTGAACGACCAGCAGGTGCCGTTTGGCACCGCGTGCATCAGAAAACTCGATGGTGGTTCCGGGTTTCAGCCGCTCCAGCCAGACCTCCCAGACACCGACACTGGCATCGACATCGGGCAGTTCTTCCTGGCTGTTGATCGGCCGCAGATGCAGACGTGCGGGACGGAACGCGCGGCCAAACTGGTCTTTCGCGGGTTTGAGTTTCAGTACGGGTGCCAATGGCGGCAGCTCGCCGGTGCGGATTTTGGGCCCACCCAGATCCATCAAAATCTTGACCTGGCGCTGTGACTGCCGAGCCGCCAGACGCACATACTGCGCCATGGCTTGCCATTCATCTGGTGTGTCGTGCGCGCAATTGATGCGGGCAATGTCCATGCCGGCGGCAACCAAGTCTCTGGTCATGGCAAAGTCGCGGGCGGCTTCAGACGGCAGTGTCACCATGATGCGGGTGGGCCGGTTTTGCGGCGCAGGGCCTAGCAGGCTTTGTGTGTGTTTGTGCAGCAGCGTCTCACGGCTGGCGCTGTCACGTGGCGCTGGCGCAGAGCTGTCTTGCCAAGGCTGCCCGGTCAGCTGGAGCAACACGTGCAACACCTGCTCCAGGTTGGCCAACACCTGTGCCTCAGCCCTGCCGAGTGAAGACAAGCCCAACCGGGCTAGCTGCGCCTGAATTGGCCGCAAATCAACACTGCGCAGACTCAAGTAGTGCACCAGGTTACGGGCGCTTTCAAGGGACTCGGGTCTCACATTGCCAAGCTCGGCGCTGCATTGTTGCTCTCGCTCAAGTATGGCTGTCCGAAGCGCTTGTAGCTCGGTGATCAGGCCAAGGCAGATATCTTTTTCGGCGGATGTATCCCCGGTGCCGCAGGCGTGGGATGGTTGGGAGGGCATGTTGGAGAGTGCAGTGGAGGTGTTCACAAGCGCGTTTGTACGTCGATTGCATGACATATTTGTGACACATTCAGTTGTTGCTACGGTGGCGGACCATGCTGACAAATTGCATGGTGTCGTGGGCGGCCGCTGGGTTGTTGGTTTTCACCAAAATGTCACGGCACCCACCTAAAGTGCGCTGACCGGTGTTTTGTGCCGGACCCTCAACCGTTTCCAAACTGGAGCCAATTCATGCAGGAATTTGTCAAGAAAGTCCGTGTCTTGCAGTGGGACGACCACCGCTACTACCACCAATGCCGTATCAACCAGACGCTGCACCTGATCAGTGCCATCAGCTTCCTGGTGGCTTATGTGCTGCTCTTTATTAACCCGGCAGCTGCCGGATTGGTCGGTTGGTTGGTGGGCATGGTGACGCGCCAGTCCGGGCACATCTTTTTTGAACCGCGTGGCTACGACAAAATCAACCAGGCCACCGACGAACACAAAGAGTCCATCAAAGCCGGCTACAACATGCGTCGCAAAGCCATTTTGCTGATGGTTTGGGTAGCCATGCCGCTGCTGCTGGCGCTGCAGCCAAGTTTGTTCGGTCTGATTGCACCGGCGCACGGGTTTGCCGGCTATGCGCACGATGTCGGGCTGGTCTGGCTGGCACTGGGCGCGACTGGTGTGCTGCTGCGCACCGTGCATTTGTTCTTTTTGCGTGGCCCAAGCTGGGGCCTGGCGTGGGCCACCAAGATTTTGCTGGACCCGTTTCACAACGTGGCCATTTATTGGGAGTCCCCGCTGGCGCTGCTGCGCGGCCAGCGTTATGACCCGATCGAAGCGCCGCAACACGCACATTGAACCTGCGTTGTCAGGCTGGGGTGCCTGGCGCTCCAGCCGACAACTTTGACTACCAGACAACTGCCCGCCGAACTGCTGTCTGAAAGCGCAGCACGCTTCACCTGACTGTCACATTGGCCTCGTACATTGCGCTGGCCCTTTACTATCAGGAGTTCTTGTGGTTCCCTTTGCCAAATTCAGATTTCCGCCCCGGTCGCTCATGACGAGTTCTTTTACCGCCGCATTCATTGCCAGCCTTGCCGCCTGTGGTGGATCAGACGGTGATGCCACGCTGCCCGAATCAGCCACCGCCCAGTTGGCAGTTTTGGAGACCTCCGACCTGCACGCCACCGTGGTCAGCTACGACTACTTCAAGCTGGCCGAAGACAAAAGCGTTGGCCTGGAGCGCACCGCCACGCTGATCAAGCAGGCCCGCGTTGACTTTCCCAACAACCTGTTGATCGACAACGGCGACACCATTCAGGGCAGCGCCTTGGCCGACTACCAGGCACTGGTCAGCCCGCTGGCCTGCAACCAGAAGCTGGCCACCTACAAGGCCATGGATGTCATTGGCTTTGATGCCGGCACGCTGGGCAACCACGAGTTCAACTACGGCCTGCCTTTCTTGTCGCAAGTGACAGGCACCAAGTTCA
>JAIFMT010000165.1 GCA_020048295.1 Rhodoferax sp. | reverse complement strand
CGGTGGCCGAGCGCATTGCCGGCCAGCATGGCCACGTCAATTTCAGCACCATCCCGTGGGTCATCTACACCAGCCCGGAAATCGCCTGGGTCGGCCAGACCGAGCAGCAGCTCAAAGCCAGCGGTCGCGCCTATAAGGCCGGTACCTTTCCGTTTCTGGCCAATGGCCGCGCCCGCGCGTTGGGTGACACCACCGGCATGGTGAAGATGCTGGCCGATGCCACCACCGATGAAATTCTGGGTGTGCATATCGTTGGCCCCATGGCCAGCGAGCTGATTGCCGAATGCGTGATGGCGATGGAATTCCGCGCCAGCAGCGAAGACATTGCACGCATTTGCCACGCGCACCCGTCCCTGAGCGAATCGACCAAGGAAGCCGCGCTGGCGGTGGATAAGCGCACGCTGAATTTCTAAGATAAATTTATAAGAAATTGGCCTCTAGCGCTTGCTGTATAAGCGCTAGGAGCTACATTTAATGAAGCAAGACGCGAATTCCCTGACGGTCAGCGAGGCTTACCAGATCGAGCTGCTGGCGCGCGGCTACAGCGCTGACGCGGCCCAGTTGCGTGCCGTGCAGGCGCTTGAAGCCTGTGCCCAGGAGTGGTCGCGCTTCAAGGCCAAGCGCTCCAACCGCATCAAGAAGCTGATCAACCATCCGCCAACACCGCGCGGGGTTTATATGTATGGTGGGGTAGGGCGGGGCAAGAGCTTCTTGATGGACTGTTTTTACAGCGCGGTGCCGCTCAAGCGCAAGACCCGGCTGCATTTTCACGAGTTCATGCGCGAGGTGCATCGTGAGCTGGCTGGTTTGCAGGGCACGGCCAACCCGCTCGATGTGCTGGCGCAGCGCATGGCACTCAAGTACAAGCTGATTTGTTTTGACGAATTTCATGTGTCGGACGTGACCGACGCGATGATCCTGCACCGGTTGCTGGCGGCGCTGTTTGCCAATGGGGTTGGTTTTGTCACCACCTCCAATTTCAAGCCTGACGACCTGTACCCCAACGGCTTGCACCGCGACCGCATCTTGCCGGCGATTGCGCTGCTCAACGCCGGCTTGAACGTCATCAATGTCGATAACGGCACCGATTACCGCAGCCAGACGCTGTCGCAACTGGCGCTCTACCACACGCCGCTGGGCGCAGCGGCAGATCAGGCGATGCAGGAGGCCTTTGAGCAACTGGCCTCCAAGGGTGACGAAAACCCGGTGCTGCAGATCGAGGCGCGCAGCATTGCGGCCCGGCGCAAGGCGGGTCGCCTGGTGTGGTTTGACTTCAAGACGCTGTGCGGTGGCCCGCGTTCGCAAAATGACTACCTGGAGATTGCCACCCAGTTCCACACGGTGCTGCTCAGCGATGTGCCGTACATGCCGCCGCGCATGTCAGCCGAGGCGCGGCGCTTTACCTGGCTGGTCGATGTGCTGTACGACCGGCGTGTCAAGCTGATCATGTCAGCGGCGGTGCCGGCCGATCAGCTGTACACCGAAGGCCAGCTGGCGCATGAATTTGTCCGCACCGTGTCGCGCATTACTGAAATGCAGTCGGCCGAGTTTTTGGGGCTGGAGCGCCGCGATGTGGATACGCGGCTGACGTGAAATTCAAAAAAACCTGGTTTTCAGGTGGCTGCGTCGGGCGTTGCGCCACCCAGCGGCTCAAACTTCACTACCGCCAGCGACAGGTTGTCGCCACCGCCTTTGGCGCGGCTGCGCGCCTTGGCGATCAAAAACTCGCTGGCATCGCGGGCTGACAGCGTGGCCAGCACCGAGCCAATTTCGGCATCGGTAAAGTAATGCCAGACACCGTCGCTGCACACCAGCAGGGAATCTCCCGGTTGCAGCTTGGGGATGACATCCACATCGAGCGTCGGTTCTTTTTCGGTTCCCAGGCAGCCCATCAGCAGGTTGGAGCGGGGATGAAAGTTGGCTTCTTCGGCGGTGATTTCACCCTGGTTAACCAGGGTTTGCACATACGAATGGTCGAGCGTGCGGCGCACCAGTTGCGCGCCCCGAAAATAGTAAATACGCGAGTCACCGGCGTGAGCCCAGTGGCAGCTGCCGTCCGGGTTGATCAGAAAAGTGGCCAGTGTGCTGTGCGGCTCTTCTTCCGAGGACAGCGCGGTGAGGCGGATGACGGTGTGGGCTTCAAGTGCCAGCTGTTGCAGGATGGCCACCGGATCGTCTGCGCCAGGTGAGTAGCGCTCAAAAAGCTGTTGCGCGGTCAGCATGACCTGGTCAGAGGCTTTTCGGCCACCACTGCGGCCACCCATGCCATCGGCCAGCACCGCCATCAAACAACCTTTGGCACGCGGATGCATCAGCAAAATCACCTGGTCTTGCTGGTAGTCCCGGTCGCCCTTGTGGATGCCTGTGGCGGCGGTCAGACGGTAGCCCTTGTTGGTCATGGAGTTACCAGAATTTCCACCAGGCCTGCGATTTGGGTTTGAAACCCTGGCTGAGGTAGGTGGTTTGCGGGTAGCTCTTTTCCAGCACGCGGGCGGTGTCGTCGCGCAATTGCAGCATGTTCAGGGCTTCGTAGGACTTCACCATGATGAACAGGGCCTCTTCAAGCGCCGGAACACCCTGGTATTCGCTGATGGCTGTTTGTGCGCGGTTGACTGCTGCCACATAGGCCCCGCGTTCGTAGTAGTAGCGCGCCACATGCACCTCAGACTGCGCCAGTGAATTCACCACATACGTCATGCGCGCTCTGGCATCGGGCGTGTAGCGCGAGTCCGGGAAACGTGTGACCAGCTCTTTGAAAGATTCAAACGACTCTTTGGCTGCCTTCTGGTCGCGCTCGGACAGGTCTTGCTGGGTGATGGCGGAAAACAGACCGAGGTCATCGTTGAAATTGACAATGCCCTTGAGGTACAGCGCGTAATCTATTGCCGGGCTGGCTGGATGCAGTTTCATGAAGCGCTCCAGCGTGGCCACAGCCAGCACGGCCTCGCCATTCTTGTACTGCGCGTAGGCTTTGTCGAGCTGCGCCTGCTGCGCCAGCGGGGTGCCAGCGGCGCGGCCTTCGAGCTTTTCAAACAGCGGCACCGCCTTATCGAACGAACCTGCGCTGAGCTCATCTTTGGCTTCAGCGTAGATCTTGTTGGGGCTCCAGCCGGCGGTCGGGTCGGGCGTGGTGGTTGAGCAAGCGCCCAACAACATGGCACTGCAAGCCAAAACCAGGCGACCAGCAGTTGATAATTTGTGACCGGGCATGTAGGACATCTTTCTTGAAAAATACCGAAACAATTATATCGACCCCCCCTGTCACGGCAGATTTCGAGGGCGCTGAATGGGTGCAAGACGAGGTCGAAACCCGTATTCTCACATTGGGACCCGAGCATCACCAGCAACGCCTTGACCGGGTGCTGGCAGATTTGGTGCCCGAGTTTTCCCGCAGCTACCTGCAGCAACTGATTGAGCTGGGTGGGGTTTGCGTCAACGACAGGCCGGTGACAAAGGCTTCAGCCAAGGTCAAATTGACGGATCGCGCCAGCATCGAGCTGCGCCCAACCCCGCAAAGCCAGTCCTTCAAGGCTGAGTCGATGGCGCTGGACATTGTGTTTCAGGACGCGCATTTGCTGGTGATCAACAAGCCCGCTGGGCTGGTGGTGCATCCGGCCCCGGGTAACTGGAGCGGCACCTTGATGAATGGGCTGCTGGGGCTGGATGCCAGGGCATTCGATTTGCCACGCGCCGGCATTGTTCACCGGCTCGACAAGGACACCAGTGGCTTGATGGTGGTGGCGCGTACCCGCGCTGTGATGGATGCGCTGGTGCGCGCCATTGCTGCGCGCGATGTCAAGCGGCAGTATCTGGTGGCAATAGGTCGCGACCCGGGCAACCGCTTGCGCATGGCGGTGGTTGATTTGAGTTTGCACGCTGGCAAGACAGCGGCCACTGATTTTGTCTGTCTGGACCACACAGATTTGGGCTGTCTGGTGCACTGCACGCTGCACACCGGCCGCACGCATCAGATCAGGGTTCACATGGCTGCCCTGGGGCACCCACTGGTGGCCGATGCGCTGTATGGGGGTGCGGCTGCTGTCGGGATGCAGCGCCAGGCGTTGCACGCGGTCAGGCTGGCTTTCAATCATCCGCTGACCGGCGAGATGCTGGCATTTGTGTCGCCGCTGCCGCAAGATTTTGCTGGGGCGCTGGACTTGTGGGGTCTCAAGTACAATCCGCGCTGTTTTTGACCCGCACGCGTCGCGGGCCTTTTTACGTGCCACCGCAGCTCTTGTCGGTCTTGATCACGTCTTCCCGCTTATTTGTCTTTTTGTACCCGGTGGGTGCTTTTTCGGATCTGACACCTCATGAACACGTTGGATGCCAAGCGCATCCTTGAAACCGCGTTGATTTGTTCGCCGCAGCCGATTGGTTTGCGTGACATGCGCACGCTGCTTGAAGACGCGGTGAGCCTGGATACGATTCGGCTGCTGTTGGCGCAATTGCAGAAAGACTGGGCGCAACGCGGAGTGGAACTGGTCGCTGTGGCCACCGGCTGGCGTTTTCAAAGCCGGCCGGAAATGCGCAGTTTTCTGGATCGGCTGCACCCGGAAAAACCGCCGCGCTATGCCCGGGCGACGCTGGAGACACTGGCCATCATTGCTTACAAGCAACCAGTGACGCGTGGCGATATTGAGAGCATTCGGGGTGTCACGGTGAATCCGCTGACCCTCAAGCAATTGGAAGAACGTGGCTGGATAGAGTCAATCGGTTACCGCGATACGGTGGGAAGGCCAGCACTGTTTGCCACCACCCGGCATTTTCTGGATGATCTGGGCCTGGCATCGCTGGACCAGTTGCCGCTGCTGGCAGTGCCCGAGTCGCCACACGGCGAACCCGGTGCCATGCGACTGAATGATGCGGTTGATGCTTTGGCATTGACGGCGCGCGGAACAGGCGCTGCCGCAACTGACCCGGGCGAAAGTGCTGCCTTGAATTGGGATAGTGAATTGCCAGACCAGCAGCCAAACCATGGCGCGTCTGCACTGTAGGAAAAAATGAACATGACCGAACAAGTAACAGGCCCTGAGTCACGCGCGGACGAGGCAATACGTTTTGAGGACGTGATCTCCGGGCAATTTGATGCCGAAGAGGCCACCCCTGAGCAGACGGTTCAAAAGCGGGTCTTGCCGCCGCAGCCCGAGTCGCCCAAATTGCACAAGGTGTTGGCGCAGGCCGGCATGGGTTCGCGGCTGGAGATGGAGCAGCTCATTCTTGAGGGGCGCATCACTGTCAACAACGAGCCGGCGCATATTGGTCAGCGGGTGCAGTTTGGCGATCACGTCAAGGTCAACGGCAAGCCGATACGGTTTCGGGTGGCTCCGCCGCCTGCGCGGGTGATTGCGTATCACAAGCCGGCGGGCGAAGTGGTAAGCCACGACGACCCGCAAAACCGCCCCACGGTGTTTCGCAAATTACCCAGATTGACGCAAGGCAAATGGCAATCGGTCGGTCGGCTTGACTTGAATACCGAGGGTTTGCTGTTGTTTACCAGTTCGGGCGAGTTGGCCAACAACCTGATGCACCCGCGTTTCGGGCTAGAGCGGGAATACGCCGTGCGCGTGCTTGGCGCCTTGAACCAGGAAGAAAAGGCCAGGTTACTCGCCGGCGTACAGCTCGACGATGGCATGGCACAGTTTGGGTCGATTGAGGAAGGCGGCGGTGAAGGCTCGAACTGCTGGTACCGGGTGACGATTTCAGAAGGGCGTAACCGCGAGGTACGTCGCATGCTGGAGGCTGTGGGGCATGCGGTGAGCCGGCTGATTCGCATCCGCTATGGTGCCATGGTGTTGCCGCGTGGCTTGAAGCGTGGTGCCTGGATGGAACTTGACGAGGCAGACATTCGCGCCTTGACGCGTGCCGCCACTTTGTGCGCCACCCCGGCAGGCAATGAGCGCCCGCCTGTGGGCGAAAAGCGTCCGGTCCGTGGCCCGGGAAAACCACTGCGAGGACGTGGCCCGGGTGTGCGCAACAGCAGCCCACCGCCCAAGTCAGCCCAGCCCGCAGCCAACCACCCTGACCCAATGAAGACATCGCTTGGCTATATCGGCGCAGACAGTTTTTCGCGCCAGCGGCAGGAGCTGGGCAGAAAACACGGTGCTGGCTCCGGCTCGTCCGGCGGTCGCCGGCCACCGGGTAAACCACGTTGATCTGCGCGGGTGGGGCTGCTGCAGTTGCCATGAAGGGGGCTCGCTGCTGGCAGGCGGCCTAGGGTGCCTCTGCCATCGGCGTGGTACAGGTTAAACTCATAGGCTTTGGCCATGAGGTCCAAAATCATTTTTAGCTTAAGGAAAACATATGTCTATCGAAAAAACGCTCTCCATCATCAAGCCCGATGCCGTTGCCAAGAACGTGATTGGTCAAATTTATGCACGCTTTGAGGCCGCTGGTCTGAAAGTGATTGCTGCCAAGATGGTGCACCTGTCGCGTGGCGATGCTGAAGCCTTCTATGCCGTCCACAAGGCTCGTCCGTTCTTCAAGGATCTGGTCGATTTCATGATCTCTGGCCCGGTCATGATTCAGGCGCTTGAAGGCGAAAACGCCATTTTGAAAAATCGCGAGCTGATGGGTGCCACCGACCCCAAGAAGGCAGCACCGGGCACGATTCGCGCCGACTTTGCCGACAGCATTGATGCCAATGCAGTTCATGGTTCCGATGCCGCTGAAACGGCTGCCGTGGAGATTGCGTTCTTTTTTCCCGGTATGAACGTCTATTCACGTTAAATACAAGCGTACTCGGTGGCATGACGGTCAACCTGCTCGATTTTGACCTCGAGGGCTTGGCCGTTTTTTGTGAGCGGCTGGGAGAAAAGCGTTTTCGTGCGGTTCAGTTGTTTCGCTGGATTCACCAAAAGGGAGCCCGGCAATTCGACGACATGACCGATCTCGCCAAGGTGTTGCGTGAAAAACTCAAGGGTTCTGCTTGCATCACGCCGATGAGCGTTGTTTCGCAGCATGTGTCTGTGGACGGCACCATCAAATGGTTGTTTGATGTGGGTGGTGGCAATGCGGTCGAAACCGTCTTCATCCCGGAGGACGATCGCGGCACGCTGTGTATTTCCACCCAGGCCGGCTGTGCCATGGGATGCCGGTTTTGTTCCACCGGTCATCAGGGCTTCAGCCGAAATCTCACCACTGGCGAGATCATTGGACAGCTTTGGTTTGCCGAGCACTTTTTGCGTGCCTATCTTAAGTGTGAAGAACGGGTGATTTCCAATGTCGTGATGATGGGCATGGGTGAGCCCTTGCAAAATTACACCGCGCTGATTCCAGCGTTGCGCATGATGCTTGATGACCATGGCTATGGCTTGTCCCGTCGCCGGGTGACGGTTTCGACCTCGGGGTTGGTCAAAAAAATCGATCTGTTGGCGCTGGAGTGTCCGGTTGCGCTGGCGGTGTCCTTGCATGCGCCCAACAACGCCCTACGGGACTATCTGGTGCCGCTCAATATCAAGCACCCGTTGGAGCAGTTGTTGCCAGCGTGTCTTAATTACCTGGCACATGCCCCCAGAGATTTCATTACTTTTGAGTATTGCATGCTCGACGGTGTCAACGACCAACCTGAACATGCGCTGGAGCTGGTGCAATTGGTTCGTGCGTACGGGGCTGGCAAGATGTGGTGCAAGTTCAATCTGATTGGCTTTAACCCGTTTCCGCAGTCCGGTTTGCAGCGCTCAAAGCCGGCACAAATGCTGACATTTGCGAAGATCCTGATGGACGCTGGCATTACGACCACCGTCAGAAAAACCCGTGGCGACGATATCGATGCTGCATGTGGACAGTTGGCCGGCGATGTCAAAGACCGCACGCGGGTGGGCGAGCGCATGGCACGTCAACGCACCATTTTGCTGCAGGTGCAAACGCCCGAGCCTGTCCGGCAGGCAAACAACCATTGAAGGCTTGAACAGTCATGAAAACGATGAATGCAATTCGGGTGTGGCAATGGACTTTGGTGTTCATGCTGGCTTGGTCAGGTTTTCTGACGGTCACCGGATGTGCCAGCCGCACAGCCTCCGCAGGCTCGGGCGGCACCGAGGTGGTGACTGAGTCGGATGAGACCGCTGAACGCAAGCGGGCGCGCATCCGCATTGAGCTGGCGATCGGCTATTTTGAGCAAGGCAAAACCACCATTGCGCTTGATGAAGTCAAGCAAGCCATCATCGCTGACCCGGCTTTTTCGGATGCTTACAGTTTGCGTGGACTGATCTATATGCGTCTTAACGATTACGTGATTGCCGAAGACAGTTTCAACAAGGCCTTGGCCATCGCCCCCAGAAATGCGGACGTGATGCACAACCTGGGCTGGCTCAAGTGTCAGCAGGGGTCCTATCCACAAGCCATTGCCTTGTTTGACAAAGCACTGACTGAGCCGCTGTATCTTGGAAAAGCCAAGACACTGCGTGCGCTGGGCCTGTGCCAGGAGAGGGCCGGTCTGCTGACCGAAGCCCAAGCGAGTCTTCTGAAGTCTTACGAGTACGACGCAGGCAATCCGGTCACCGGTTACAACCTGGCCAACATCTTGTTCAAAAAAGGCGATCTGGTGCGGGCGCAGTTCTACATTCGTCGTCTCAATAACAGCGATCTGGCCAATGCCGAGTCGCTGTGGCTGGGCATCAAGGTCGAAAAACGGTTATCCAACCTCGAAGCTGTTGCGCAGTTGGCCACGCAGCTGGAGCGCAGGTTTCCACAGTCACCCGAGACCGTTTTATACCGCAAGGGGGCTTTCAATGAGTGAGGAGGCTGGCGTGCCCGATGATCTGGTGAAAGATGCGCGGATGAACATTGCCCCTGCTGCAACCAGTGCCGCCGGTGCCTTGTTGCGAAACGCCCGGGAGGCACAAGGTTTGCACATTGCTGCGCTGGCCGTCACCTTGAAAGTTCCGGTAAAAAAGCTCGAAGCACTGGAGTCGGATCGGTACGACCTGCTGCATGACATGGTATTTGTCAGGGCGCTGGCACTCAGCGTGTGCCGGGTGTTGAAAGTTGATGCAGGCGCGGTGATGGCAGCTTTGCCGCAATTGCAGACACCTGCCATCAAAACGGATGCTGCGGGACTCAATGCCCGCTTCAAGTCAACCGAAACCGGTTTCAGGTTGGTCTCCGTGGTTCGAGCGCTGAATCCGGCGGTGTTGCTGATGCTGACCTTGGTGTTGGCGATCATTGTGATTTTTCTTTGGCCGGTAAAACCCGCCGGTGATGGCTTCGTGCAAGAGGTCAGTCCGCTTGGACAACACCCGGCGATGACGACGGATGCACAGCCTGAGCCGGCGACACACCAACCGCCAGACACGGCATCGCAGGCAGCACCGGTGCCGACAGTTGTTCGATCCGAACTTGCGCCGGCCAGTATGCCCGTGGCAGTAGTTGGAGCGAGTGGTAGCGCGGCTGCGGACGCAATGGCCTTGTCCATTTCAGCACTGGTCGGCGTTTCTACGGAGTCGATTCTGACGCTTCAAGT
>JAIFMT010000255.1 GCA_020048295.1 Rhodoferax sp. | reverse complement strand
GGGCAAAGTGGGGCGGCAGGTGCTCAGCGAGGCCATCACCGACAAAGAGGCGGCCGCCATTCTGGGTGACATTGCCGAAGAAGAAGACCTGAATGGTCGCATCCGGGGCAATATTCTGGACACCCAACGCGCCATCAATTTTTTGATTCGCAGCAAAACCCTGTCAACCACGCAGTTTGACGACACCAAGCAGGTGTTGCGCAACATTGACTCGCTCAACAGCCACACCTCGTTTCTGTTTGACAAGATCAACTTCCTGATGGATGCCACCATTGGTTTCATCAACATCAACCAGAACAAGCGCATCAATCAGCTCACCGTGTTTGGTGTGGTGTTCACGCCCATCAACATCCTGGCGGGGATGGGCGGGATGTCGGAGTTTTCGATGATGACACAGGGTGTGCCGTGGCCCATTGCCTATGGCGGTTTTCTGCTGGGAGCGGGACTGATCGGCGTGTGTACCTTCTTGCTGCTCAAGCAGCTTGAGAAACGTCAGGCGCGGCCCAAGAAATCGGTCTGAGGCGATGCCAACTGGGCTGACTGCTGCTGCGACGACCCCTTATCGGCGCAATAACAAGCGTGAGCGCTGCAGGCGAAACAGCTCCAGCACACCCCAGACAATGCACGCCGGAATGACCAGAAGGCGGAAAAAGTTGACTTTGAGCGGCATGGTGTGCGAGGTGGTTGATGCAATGGTGAATAGCGCTGAAGTTACTTGCGTTTGATGAAGTTTTTGTGTCAATACCTGATGACCGTGCTGTGACCCGTTGCCACGCTTTTGCCCCACGCCGGGCGTATGCTCGGGCCCTCATGACGCAATCGCGCCCCACTTTGCCCTGACCTGCTGTGACCACTTCCAATCTGCCCGAACTCGACGCGCTGGAGCGCATCATCGAACTGGGCGCGGGCTGGCTCGACGCGCGCGTGGCGTGCCAGGTCAGCCTGCCTGGTCGGGGTTCTTATCCGGTGTACGTCATCACATTGGGCAATCCGGCCCCCGAGTTGCCCGCTGTGGGCTATTTTGGTGGCGTGCATGGCCTGGAGCGCATTGGCGCTGAAGTGGTGATCTCGCATTTGCACAGCCTGGTGATGCGCCTGCAATGGGACAGCACGCTGCACCGGCAGTTGGAGACGGTGCGACTGGTGTTCATGCCCATCGTCAACCCCGGCGGCATGCTGCTGGGCACACGCGCCAACCCGGGCGGTGTGGACCTGATGCGCAATGCCCCGGTGGACGCCACCGAGCCGGTACCGTTTTTGGTCGGCGGGCAGCGCATCAGCGCCGGCTTGCCCTGGTACCGGGGAGCCGCCAACCAGCCGATGGAGATCGAAAGCCAGGCGGTGTGTGATGTCATCACGCGCGAGTTGCTGCCGCGCCAGTTCAGCGTATCGGTGGATTGCCATTCGGGCTTTGGCGCGCGCGACCGCATCTGGTTTCCGTATGCCCACAAGCGCGCGCCGATCACCCACCTGGCCGAAATGCAGGCACTGAAAAATATCTTTGTCCAGTCGCACAGCCACCACCGCTATGTGATTGAGCCGCAAAGCCTGCAGTACCTGGCCCATGGCGACCTGTGGGATCACCTGTACTTGCAGTCCTGCGGCAACCCGGAGCGGGTTTTTTTGCCGCTGACACTGGAAATGGGCTCCTGGCTGTGGGTCAAGAAAAACCCGCGCCAGCTGTTCTCGCGCCACGGCATCTTCAACCCGCTGATTGAACACCGCCAGCAGCGCGTGCTGCGTCAACACCAGTTGCTGCTGGACTTTTTGTCGCGCGCCGCCTGCGGCCACAGCCTGTGGCTGCCCACGGCAGAGGTGCGCGCCCACCACCACGCGCAAGCGCTACAAGACTGGTACTGATGCACACCACGGCCCCCTGGATTTTGTTGCGCGGGTTAACCCGCGAAAGCCGCCACTGGGGCGGTTTCGCCGGACAGTTGCAGCAGGCTTTTCCGGATATGCAGGTGCTGGCGCTGGATTTGGCGGGCAACGGGCGGCTGAACCAGCAGCCCAGCCCCAGCCACGTGGCCCACATGGTGCAAGACTGCCGCAACCAGCTCGCAGACCAGGGCGTTGCCCCACCCTACCGGCTGCTGGCCATGTCGCTTGGGGCCATGGTGGCAGTGGCGTGGTCCCACGCCTGGCCCGACGAGGTGGCCGCGCAGGTGCTGATCAACACCAGCATGCGGCCATTCAACCCGTTTTACCAGCGACTGCTGAGCGCCAACTACAGCACGCTGTTGCAACTGATCGTCAGCAATGCCACGCCCGATGCCTGGGAGCGCGCCATTTTGCGCATGACCAGCAACCGCGGCGATGCCTCGGTGCTGCCGTTGTGGCTGCAACTGCGCCGTGCCAACCCGGTATCAAGCCTGAACGCCTTGCGGCAACTGCTGGCGGCCGCGCGTTTCAAGGCACCGCTGACAGCGCCAGCGCCCGCGACGCTGCTGCTGGCCAGTGAACGCGACCAACTGGTGTCGGTGCAATGCAGCGTGGCCTTGGCGCAACAGTGGCAGTGTCCACTGCGCCTGCACCCGAGGGCGGGTCACGATATTCCTCTGGACGACGCGGCCTGGGTGATTGAGCAGGTGCAACAGTGGTCAGCCGCGCCGCAGCCTGATACAGCACCACCCGGATAGCGACCCAGACCCTCCCCCTTGTCATCAAAGTGTCGCGCAGCCCCTTGATACTGACTCAGGGTTTTCCCTAGTTTCAAATCATGGAGTCGTCAATGTCATCAATGGGTTTGCCTGCGGCAACCGGGTCGTCTGGCTCCTTTTCGCGCCAGATTGCCGTTGTCTTGTCATTGGTGCTGGCGATTGCCTTGCTGGGATCGACCATTGGCTTCTGGTCTTTGTACTGGCTGTCGGGAGAAACCACCAAAATGGTCGATCAGGTGATGTCAACCGAACGCCTGACCAGCACCCTGCAACGCCATATCCTGATCAATGTGGCGCGCTCCAAGGCGTTTGCCCTGAGCTCCGAGCCCCAGGTGGGCGACGCACTCATGCCCGAGATCAACCAGACTTCCAGCGACATTGACCAGCTGCTGGCGCAGCTCGCCGCGACACTGACCGCTGCGACGGATGTCAGCATTCTGGCCACCATGACGCAAGCCAACCAAGCGTTTCTTGCCGCACGCCAGGAACTCACCGTGGCGCGTGATGGGGGCATGACGGCCAACATCGATCGCGTCTATCGCGAACGCTTCACCCCGGCGGCTACCGAACTGCAGCGCGCCGTTACCCAGCTGGGCGACGCGCAGCGCAGCAAAATTGACGATTCAGCCAGCAACATTGCCAACCTGAGCCTGACGGCCCGCTGGGGTCTGGTGTTATTCAACATTTGCGCGTTGCTGACTGGCATTGTGTTGGCCACCTGGCTGGTGCGCAACATCACCCGGCCGATCAAGCAAGCCGTCGAAACCGCCAATCGGGTGGCCTCGCTGGACCTGACTTTCAGCATTGACGGTCACGACCGCGACGAGGCCGGGCGGCTGTTGATCGCGCTGGGTCGCATGCAGGAGTCGCTGCACACGCTGGTCAATCAAGTGCAAGGGGCCAGCCACGGCGTGGCCGAAGGGGCTACGCAAATTGCGGCCGGCAACCTTGATTTTTCCGCTCGTGTCGAGCTGGCAGCCACCTTCTTGCAGCAAACTGCCGCGTCGATGGAAGAGGTCAGCAGCAACATGCACAGTTCGCTGGCCGCCGTCTCGCGCGGCGAAGCGCTTGCCAGGTCAGCCACGCAAGAAGCTGGCAAAGGCAGCGAGGTCATGCTCGAAGTGATGCAGACCATGGCCGACATCAGCGCTGCCTCGCGCCAGATTGTGGAGATCACCGCCGTCATTGACAGCATTGCCTTTCAGACCAACATCCTGGCGCTCAATGCGGCCGTTGAAGCCGCCCGTGCCGGTGAGCAGGGTCGCGGCTTTGCCGTGGTAGCCTCTGAGGTACGCATTCTGGCCAACCGCTCGGCAGTGGCCGCGCGTGAGATCAAGACGCTGATTGGCAGCTCGGCCGACAAGGTCAAGCAAGGCACGGTCAAGGCCACCCAGGCACGCGATGCCATGGGCCTGCTGGCAGATTCGGTGAAACGCATGACCTTGGCGATTGGCGAAATCCAGACCAGCAGCCACGCGCAAAGCACCAGCATGACGGCCATCAACCAGGCAGTCAACCAGCTTGACCAGATGACGCAAAAGAACGCAGCGGTCGTCGAAGAATCAGCCGCCGCGGCGCGCAGCCTGCAAGACCAGGCCACTGGCCTGCGCGATGTGGCCAGCCAGTTCCGGCTGCCCGGCATGGCGCTGGCTTTGGGCTGAGATTCAGGGTCTGTCAGCCCCCAGCCGATAGGTATAAATTTATAAGAAATCAGGCTGCAGCCCATACAGCATAAGCGCAAGCAGCTATCTAATAGATATCAAACATTGACAGGGCAGCTGGCGCTGCGCCAGCGACCCGACTTGGGGTCAGCCAGATTTCACGCGGCGGTCACACGCTTTGTCACGCGCCTGCCATGATTTCCCGCTAAATTGCCGGCCAAGGAGAACTCTTGATGACCGGATCTTTTCAGCCACTCGCCATTCAACACACCCAAGCGGCGGCAGCCATGCCAGCCGTGAGCGCTTTGGCGGCTGTCTCAGCTTAACTTTGCGCGAATCAGCTCGCGCAGGATGCGGCGTTTGATGTCTTTGTTGCTTTGCGCAGCATTCCACCACCAACCATCTTGCTGCATTTGCTGACCAGCGCGTACAAAGCCCTGCACCACGGCCTCAAAGTCGGCATCGGTGTAGTTCAGGCTGAAGATGATGCGCCCGGTGCCGACCCAGCTCAAAGCCAGACCTTCCAGGCGTAAATAGTGCTGAAACAACCAGTTATAGCAAGCCGGCTGCGTGAACAGCACGGTCCAGATCGACGACATGTGCGCCACCTGCACTGGCACGCCCGCCTGCGTCAGGCGCTGGTTCATCAACGCGGCGCGCGCGTTCCAGCGTTCGTCGAGTCCGCGATAGGTGGCAGCTGCTGTGTCGCTGTCCAGGTACTGCAAAAACGCGTTCATCGCCCCCATCACATACGGATGCGAGTTGAAGGTGCCACGGGCAAAGCAGATATCGGCGGGCGCGTCTTCGCGAAAGCGCTTCATCCACGGCTGTTTGCCGCACACCGCGCCAATGGGCAAACCGCCACCCAGGGTTTTGCCATAGGTCACCATGTCGGCATGCACACCAAAGTATTCCTGCGCACCACCCAGCGCCAGCCGGAAGCCGACAAACACCTCGTCAAAAATCAGCGCAATGCCGCGCTCGTCGCAAATACGGCGCAATTCCTGCAGCCAGGCGGTGTAGGCAGACCGGTCAAAACCAGCCCGGCGGCCACTGTCAAGCAGCGACGAATCGCTGGGTGCCGCGCCATTCGGGTGCAGTGCCTGCAAGGGGTTGATGAGAATGCAGGCAATGTCTTTGCGACTGCGCAACACACGCAAGGTGCCAGCACCCATTTCCGACAGCGTGAAAGTGTCGCGCGCGGCAATCGGGTTGCCAATGCCCGGCTGCACATCGCCCCACCAACCGTGATAAGCACCGCAAAAACGCACCACCTTGTTGCGCCCACTGTGGTAGCGCGCCAGCCGCACCGCCTGCATGACGGCTTCGGTGCCCGACATGTGGAAGGTGACCTCATCCATGCCCGAAATACGCTTGAGGCGCTGCACGTTGTCCACCACCACCGGGTGGTAAGCACCCAGCACCGGCCCGAGTTCGCGCACCATGTCAGCGCCCTGATCGATGCTTTGCTTGTAGAAATCGTTGCCAAACAGGTTCACTCCGTACGAGCCGGTCAGGTCGTAAAAGGTGTTGCCGTCCAGATCGGTCACCGTCACACCCGAGGTCGATTGCACAAACGAGGCAATTTTCAAGCCTTGATCAACCATGTTCTTGAACTGGAACGGCACACGGTAGGCACTGACAAATTGCAGGTCCGACAGCCCCTTGGCCGCCTCGGTGGTGTGCGCCACACTTTTGGCATAACGGGTTTTAAAACTGGCCACCAGCCGCTCCAGCGCGCTGCGCCGGTGCGCCACCACGTCTTGCGGCGCGCCATCCACCTCCAGCATCTGCTCTGGCGGGTAAGCGTAGCGCGGCAGCAGCGCCGCCACCCGGCGCGCGGTACGCGGGTGCCCGGCCAGCGAGCGGTGTTTGGCCAGCGACAACTGCAGCCGCTGGCGTGCTTGCAGCAACGCCCACAACAAGGCCACACCACCAGCACCATAGAGCGCCAGCGTATTCAGATCAAACGTTTCATTCATGCCTGTCCACTTTCAATACAAAACAAATTTCAAAACCCAAAAACATGAGCATCCGCACCCAAATTCAAAAAATACTTGGCCACGAAGACCTGAACTTTCTTCTGACCAACCGCTTGCCACGCAACACGCTGACGCGCTTTCTGGGCTGGTTCAGCAAGATCGAGCAGCCCTGGGTGCGCGATGCCTCGATTGCCATCTGGCAGTTTTTTACCGACCTGGACCTCAGCGAAGCCAAAAAAGCGCGCTTTACCAGCATGCACGACTGCTTTACCCGCGAGCTCAAACCCGGTGCCCGCACGGTGGACATGGCATCCGAGGTGCTGAGCAGCCCGGTGGATGCCATCGTCGGAGCCCAGGGTCGCATTGAAGGCACGGCGGTGTTTCAGGCCAAAGGGTTTCCGTACACGCTGGAAGACCTGATCGGACCCGATGAAAGTGTTGAAGCCTGGCGCGACGGCACGTTTGTCACGCTGCGCCTGACTTCGAGCATGTACCACCGCTTTCACGCGCCCTATGACTGCCACGTCGATCAGGTACGCTATTTTTCGGGCGACACCTGGAACGTCAACCCGATTGCACTCAAACGGGTGGAAAAGCTGTTTTGCAAGAACGAGCGCGCCTATATTGGTACCACGCTGCTGGGCAACAGCGCCTGCGCCGGTCAGCGGGTGGCGCTGGTGCCGGTGGCCGCGATTCTGGTGGCCAGCATCCGGCTGCACTTTCTCGATGTGCTGTTTCACCTCAAATACAGCGGTCCGCGGCAAATCGCTTGCGATGCCAGCTTTGCCAAAGGTCAGGAAATGGGCTGGTTTCAGCATGGCTCCACCGTCATCGTGCTGGCACCCAAGGGATTTGTGCTGGCAGCGGGGTTGCAGACAGGCTCGCGCATCCAGCTGGGGCAGGCACTTATGCGCTGGCTTGGCTGATTGGCTCCACCGGCAAACGCCGGGCGTTGGCGTGAAAAGCGGTGTCGCCGCTTTCCAATACCCGGGTCAGATGCTCGGCAAAGCAGTCGTAAATAGCCTCCCACGCCAGGTGTGCGACGCTGGGGCGGGCGGCGCGCTGCAGTCGCTGGCGCAACTCGGTGTCTTGTGCCACGGCCACCGCCGTGTTGACAAACTTCAGCTCGTCGTCGGCTGGCACCAGCATTCCGTTGAGCCCGGAGGTGATCAGCTCTTGCGCTGCTGCGCTGGCATACGATACCAGCGCCAGTCCGCTGGCCAGCGCCTCGGGCACCACGTTGCCAAAGGTCTCGGTCAGGCTCGAAAACAAGAACAGGTCGCCACTGGCGTAATGTGCAGCCAGGTCTTCGCCTTTGCGCACGCCAGCAAAAATGGCATCGGGGCACGTCAGCTGCAAGGCTTCGCGCAGCGGACCATCGCCCACAAACACCAGTTTGGCACGCGGCTGCTGGCGCTGGATGGCGCGAAACGCGGTGATCACCAAGCCGACATTTTTCTCCTTGGCCAGTCGCCCCACCAGCAACACCACCAAATCGTCATCGCCCACGCCCCAGCTGCTGCGCAAGGCCGGCGAACGCTTGTTAGGAGAAAACAGGTCAGAGGCCACGCCACGCGACAGCAACTTGACGTTTTGATAACCCCGCTTTTGCAAATCCAGCACCAAGGCGCGGGTCGGCACCATGGTGGTCTGGGTGCGGTTGTGCAGCTTGCGCAAATAGCTCTCGATGGGAGCCTTCAGCAGCCCCAGCCCGTAATGCCGCGAGTAACTCTGAAAATTGGTGTGAAACGAGCTGGTCATGGGCAGCTGCAGCTTGCGCGCTGCCGCCACCGCCGACCATCCCAGTGGGCCTTCGGTGACCACATGGACGATGTCAGGACGGTTGGCGCTCCACAGTTTGAGCAGCCGGCGTTTTGAGGGCAGGCCAAAGCGCAAATCGCCATAGGCCGGCAGCGGCACGCCAGGCGACAAGATTTCTTCAATGCCGTTGAGCGTCAGCCCGCCCACCTCGCGCGCCTGGCGCGGCCGAATCAGCTGGATGATGTGGCCGCGACGGATCAACCCATCCACAATGCGCCCGAGCGTCATCGCCACGCCATTGACTTCAGGCGGAAACGTCTCGGTCACCACGGCGATCCTGAGCGGAGCAGGTTGCGCGGAAAAGGATTCGACAAGCAGGTCTTCGGTGGGGTTCATGCCTCAAAGCATAAAGACCGCACATAACAGATTCGTGATGCTTTTTTGACATTTGGAAGACATCAGCGAATGACGGTGGACAACGCTGATGAGCGACTGTGGCCCAGGTAAATCAGCACCATGCCACCAGTCACCAACATGCCCAGCGCCCAGACCAGACCTGCCAAGGATACCTGGCTGGCGGTGCCCAGAGCGTAAGCTGCCAACATCAGCAACATGCCGGCATTCTCATTAAAGCCCTGCACCGCAATCGAACGCCCGGCGGTAAGCAGCTGGCAGCCCCGGTGCTGCAGCATGGCGTTCATTGGCACCACAAAAAAGCCGGCCAGTGCGCCAACCGTCACCAGCAACGCCACCGCCATACCAACCGTATGCACCGCCAGCATCAGCGGCACCAGCAGGCCAATCAGCACGCCAATTGGCAGCAGCCCGGTGGCCTGTTCCAGACTGACAAAGCGGCTGGCCAAAATGGCGCCAGCAATCACGCCGAGCGCGGTAACCCCTTGCAGATAGGCAGCGTTGGTCAGGCTCAAGCCCAATGACTCGTTGGCCCAGCGCAACACAATCAGTTGCAGCGTGGCCCCCACAGCCCACAACAAGGTGGTGACCGTCATCGACAAGCCCCCCACCGGGTCACGCCACAAGATCAGGTTTTCGCGGTAGAAGCGCATGAACAGGGCCACCGGGTGAATGGAATGCCGTGCGTAACGTGCGCCGCTGTCAGCAACCCCCAGGCTGAGTGCCGTGGCCAGTGCATTCATCGCCACCAGGCACAGCATTCCCGCCAGCAGCTGGGTGGGGGTCTGGCCAGCCGCTAGCAGCCAAGGGGGCACATGCAACACCGGCAGCAACGGGCTAACCAGCAAGCCGCCCAGCGCGGTGCCAAAAATCACCGCGCAGACTGTCACACTCTCAAAAAAGCCATTCGCACGCACCAAATCGCGGGACGGCAACAGCTCGGTGATCAAACCATATTTGGCGGGTGCGTACAGGGCGGCACCCAAACCAGCCAGACCAATGGCCAGTGCCGGATCAGCGCCAGCCAGCATCCAGACCACCGCGCAAACCTTCAGAAAGTTGGCCGCCAGCATCACCCGACCCTTGCGAAAGGCATCGGCAACCGGCCCTGCAATGGGTGCCAGCAGCACATAAAAGACGGTGAAACTGATCTTGATGACCGGAATGATCCATGCCGGGCCGTCAAGCTCCATCACCCGGGCGATCGCCACGATCAGCAAGGCGTTGTCCGCCAGGGTTGAAATGAATTGGACCGCCAGAACCAGATAGAACGTGCGTGGCATAAAGGGTCAGAAATAGAAATTGCGTTGGTTCAGCGGATTGCGTTGGCCTGCATTCGATGGCCTGGATATGAAGCTGTGATGACAGCCGAGGCAATTTCAATGTCATAAATAAGCCATATTTATGCCACGGACACGTCATGCGAGCCGGTCACCATGACGCATCGATTTCAAGGACGCCATCCACCAGGAGAGTGCTATGACAAACATGTTCAGTCCCGCCTTTGACCGCGGTGCCCAGGCACTCTCGGGAGCCATGCTGCGCGCCAGCGCTGGCGGCGGCTCGTTGCCGCAGGTCAGTGGCACGCCGCCCACAGCGCTGGGCGACGAGCCTGATGAGTCACCGCACCACAGCTATCGCGCCATCTTTATCTCGGACCTGCATTTGGGCACGCCGGGCTGTCAAGCGAAAGCTTTGCTCAATTTCATCAAAAACAACTCCAGCGACTACCTCTACCTGGTCGGCGACATCATCGATGGCTGGCAATTGCGCCGCCGCTGGTATTGGCCCGAGCTGCACAACGATGTGGTGCAAAAGCTGTTGCGCCGCGCGCGCAAAGGCTGCCGCATCATTTATGTGCCTGGTAACCATGATGAATTCTTGCGCGGCTTTTTTGGCCACCAGTTTGGTGGCATTGAAGTCTCTGACGACGCGATCCACACCACCGCGGATGGCAAAAGCCTGTGGGTCACGCACGGCGACCGTTTCGATGGGGTGATTCTGTGTGCCAAGTGGCTGGCCCACCTGGGTGACTACATGTATGAGATCACCCTCAAACTCAACCGCTACCTCAACCACTGGCGCCAGCGCTTTGGCCTGCCCTACTGGTCGCTTTCAGCCTACCTGAAGCACAAGGTCAAAAAAGCGGTGATGTACGTGGGAGATTTTGAACAGGCGGTGGCCAGCGAAGCCAAGCGGCGCGGCCATCAAGGCGTGGTGTGTGGCCACATTCATCATGCCGAGATGCGCGACATCAACGGCATTTTGTACTGCAACGACGGCGACTGGGTGGAAAGCTGCACGGCGCTGGTGGAACACTACAGCGGCCAGCTGGAGCTGGTGCAGTGGGCACCCACGCATGAGCTACAGGAACGGCCAGACAAGGTGACCATCCGCACCACCGCCTGAGGCTCCCAACCTTCATTCCTTGGCTGGACGACCGGTCTTGATCGCAGGAACCGCCTTGAGCGCTGCCAGAAAGCCCGCATCGGCCATGGCCGCGAGCGCCTTGATGCCCGCGCGCAACAGTTCGGTTTTTTTCACCGGGCTGGCCAACTCGGTGGCGCGCTGTTTGAGTTCTTCCAGCACGGCATATTCGGCTTTCGGAATGGTGAAACTGTCACGCACCAGTTTGGGCTTTTTGGCCTTGAGGAGTTTCTCTATTTTGGCTTTAGCCGCCACTTCGGCACTGGCTTTGGCAGCAGCCGTGGTGTCTGACTTTGCGCTGGACTTGACGGCATTCACCGTCACGGGTTTCGTCGCAGGTTTGGTCGATGCCGTGGGTTTCTTGAGCGCTGCCTTGGCCGGTTTTTTTGTTGGCAACTTCGAGTCAGTGTCAGCCTTTGCCGCAACGATGCTCACCGCAGGAGAAACTGCAGGCACGGTAACTGGCGTGGTGGATTCGGTCGATGACATCAAGATGCTCCTTGGATAAACAGAATATATAGTTTATACGGTTTAACCGCATTTGCCATTCATGAATGTCATCATTTTTTCATAAGCTGTCACTATCATGTTTCGATGCGCAATTCCCCTTTGACAGCAGTCGCTGCAACGCCGACGAAAGACCCATTGAAGCAGCATCGTGCGTCAACGCCAGGCACTTTTGGCAAGCCAACCGCGATTAGATTGAGTGCTGTGGCGGTCAGACGCGGTCGCGGCCAGTTGGCCGGTTTGCTGCGTCAACAACAGCTGTTTCCGGTATTTCAGCCCATTGCACTGTTGGGTGACGGCAGTATTTTTTCCCACGAGGCATTGATCCGGGGTCCGGAAAAAACCAGGTTTCATACCCCCGACACCCTGCTGCTGGCGGCAGGCCATGAAAACCTGAATTTTGAGTTTGAAAACCAGTGTGTTTTGCTGGCACTGCAGCGCTGGGGTGCACTCCAGGAGGCGGGGCGCATCTTCCTGAATTTCAGCGCTGACGTCTTGCTGCAGGTATTGCAGCAATTTGGCAGCGACCGCCTGCTGGCGCTGGCTGCAGACCTGGGTGTTTCACCACGGAGTCTGGTACTGGAGATCACCGAGTACGAGCGCGTGGCCGACATGGACCACCTGGCTCACGCGGTGCGCGAAATTCGCGCCGCCGGCGTGTCACTGGCCCTGGATGATTTTGGCGACGGCCGCTCCAGTCTGCGCCTATGGTCCCAACTCAAACCAGAGTTTGTCAAGATTGACAAATACTTCACCAAAGCCATCAGCCAGTACGCCGACAAACTTAAAACCATTCAGGCCTTGCAGCAAATCGCCGCCATTTTCGACACCTCGCTGATCGCCGAAGGCATCGAAACCGAAGACGACCTGCGGGTGCTGCGCGACCTTGGCATCCCCTACGGCCAAGGCTTCTTTCTGGGCCGCCCGGCGCGCATGCCGCGCGCCATGATCGAGGTCGAAGCGCTGGCGGTCATCAGCGACCGCACGGTGGCGGTGTTCCCTGAACTGCGCCGCGCCTGCAGCACCGGCTCGCTGAGCCGCTTGGCGGTACTCAAAGCCCCGACGGTGAGCCTGACCACCAGCAATGACGAACTGGCGCTGGTGTTTTTCACCCACCCCTCGCTGCACGCCATTGCCGTGCTGGACGGCATCCGGCCGGTAGCCATCATCAACCGCGCCTTGTTCATGAACGAATACAGCAAGCTGTATTACCGCGAGATCTGGGGCCGCAAGTCGTGCATGCTGCACGCCAACACCGAGCCACGCATCATTGAGCGCAACCACAACGTTGATGAACTGGTGGGCATCCTCACCTCGGACGACCAGCGCTATCTGGTGGACGGCTTCATCGTCACCGAGAATGGTCGCTACGAAGGTCTGGGCACCGGCGAACAGCTGGTGCGCTCGGTCACCGAAACCCGCATTGAAGCCGCCCGCCACGCCAATCCGTTGACTTTTTTGCCGGGCAACATCCCGATCAGCCAGCACATCGAACGGCTATTGGGCAGCGGTGCCGAGTTCACCGCCTGCTACGCCGACCTGAACAATTTCAAGCCCTTCAATGACCAGTACGGCTACTGGCGCGGCGACGAAATGATTCGCCTGGTGGCCCGGATTTGCCAGGCACACTGCGACCCACGCCGCGATTTTGTCGGCCATGTCGGCGGTGACGACTTCATATTGCTGTACCAAAGCGACGATTGGCAGCGGCAATGTCAAGCCATCATTGACGAATTTGCGCAGCAGGCACAAACCCTGTTTGACGAATCAGCGCGGTTGGCTGGCGGCATTGAGGCCGAAGACCGTTTTGGGGTGAGGCGTTTTTTTGCCATGACCACACTTTCGATCGGTGCCGTGCGGATCAGCCCTCGTCTGTTTTCCAATTCGGAGCAGGTAGCCTCAGAGGCGGCCCGCGCCAAGCACGATGCCAAGACCAACGGTCAGGGCCTGGTGGTACGCCTGTCAGTGGGGCAAGACAGCAGCAACTGACCGCTGCCACCGAGTTGACGCCATTTCACTGCGGCGTGGCTGGTTGCGGGTCTGGCTGCGGTACCGACATTTCGTGCAAGTGGTTGCTGGTGCTGAGCAGCCGCAGCTTGCTGGCGTAATGCCGGTCAAGCCGCCATTCGCTCAAGATTTCCATGGCCAGCTCAAAGCGCTTGTCATCGAGCTTGTACAACTGCTCGACAGAAATGCTGGTTTCGCTCTCCAGCGCCAGCACCAGGGTCGCAATGATCTGGGCAGCCGGGTCGCCCGGATTGGCTTCGATGAGTTTTCTGGCTTTTTTGATGGCGAGCATGATTCTGGTTTTCCAAAGATGATGTCATTTAGTTCGCACCCACTGACCGGCATATTGACAAGTCTGATCGGGCGCGGCTTATAAGACGTCGAGGGTAGCCGAGAGTCATTGTGAATTTGATGGCAAATCAGTGACAGTCATGTGAAAGTTGGCAAGCCCTGTGCGGCCCACCCCAATTCCACCGCTCTTAATAGACCTCGGGCACCAGAATTTCGGGTGGCACCGGGCGGCGCACATAGTCGTCGTTACGCTCACGCGGTGGTAGCACCACCGGCGTGAATTCGACTTCCTCGTACGGAATTTGACCCAGCAGGTGGTGAATGCAATTGAGGCGGGCTTTCTTTTTGTCCACCGAATTCACCACCCACCAGGGAGCCTCGGGAATGTGGGTGCGCTCCAGCATGACTTCCTTGGCCTTGGTGTACTCCTCCCAGCGTTTGCGCGACTCCATGTCCATCGGGCTGAGTTTCCATTGCTTGAGCGGGTCGTGGATACGGCCCAGAAAGCGCAGTTGCTGCTCTTCATCCGACACCGAAAACCAGTACTTGATAAGCTTGATGCCCGAGCGCACCAACATTTTTTCGAACTCGGGCACCGAGCGGAAAAATTCCTCGTACTGCTCGTCGGTGCAAAAGCCCATCACCCGCTCAACCCCGGCGCGGTTGTACCAACTGCGGTCAAACAACACAATTTCACCAGCACCGGGCAGATGCGCCACATACCGCTGAAAGTACCACTGGGTTTGCTCACGCGCATTGGGTGCTGGCAAGGCGGCCACGCGGCAGACACGCGGATTAAGCCGCTGGGTGATGCGCTTGATGGTGCCGCCCTTGCCCGCGGCATCACGCCCTTCGAACAAGATCACGATCTTCTGGCCGGTCTTGACCACCCAGTCCTGCAGCTTGACCAGCTCGCCCTGCATCCGGAACAGTTCACGGAAATACACCCGGCGACTTTCTTTGTACTGCGCCGAGTCAATGTCGGCCGTGCTCTCGGCCATTTCGTCGAGGTTGCGGTCTTCCAGCTCCAGTTCAAACTCCTCGTCGTAGCTGTCGGCCAGATCGCGGCGGATGCGGCGGATCAATTCGTCGTCACTTGCGTTCACTATGGTTTCCTTGAGTAGCGTGGGAGGGTTCCCGAATTTAAGTATTTGCAATGACGCCACTGTGACACAAAATTTACCATCGACACAGGAGAATTCTCAACAGCGCAACGACTCTGGCCTGTGCTACATTGCGCGCGCCGGGAAATCAGTGCCCCGGCATCGGGCCGGCAACGACCCCAAGACGGTGTCCCGTCCAAGCGCTGCACCTTCATCGGACTTAACCTCATGGACACCCCAGAAGCGCTTGACCGTTTCGCCGCAGACAGCCGCAGCACACCCGCCACCCCTGACAGCGCCGATCTCGCGGCCTGCGACGCACCGACAGCCGCCGCACGCCGCATTCCTGTAAAAGAAGCCTTCAGCTTCTGGCTCAAGCTCGGCTTCATCAGCTTTGGCGGACCGGCCGGACAAATTGCCATCATGCACCGTGTGCTGGTGGAAGAAAGGCGCTGGATTTCCGAGGGCCGATTTCTGCACGCGTTGAACTACTGCATGCTGTTGCCCGGCCCGGAGGCGCAGCAGCTGGCCACCTACATCGGCTGGCTAATGCACCGCAGCTGGGGCGGCGTGATGGCCGGGGCACTGTTTGTGCTGCCCTCGTTGCTTATCTTGATTGGCTTGAGCTGGCTGTATGTGGCCTATGGCAACCTGCCCTGGGTGGCCGGGCTGCTGTACGGCATCAAGCCGGCAGTAGCAGCCATTGTGCTGCAAGCGGTTTATCGGGTGGGCTCGAAAACATTGAAAAAACCGGCTCAAGCCCCGGTCCTGTGGGCGATAGCAGCCATGAGTTTTATAGCAATTGCCGGGTTCAACGTGGCCTTTCCGTGGGTGGTGGCAGCGGCTGCGCTGATCGGCTGGCTGGGTCAGCGCATCGGGCTTGCCCAGTTTGCCCGGACCACCGGTCACGCGGCTGCCACCAGCAAGACAGCCACACATGCCGCGCCAACGCTGCACTGCATCATTGACGATCACACCCCTGCGCCGGCACACGCCCGCTTCGATAAATCGCGCCTGCTGCGGGTGCTGCTGGGGGGTGCCGTCTTGTGGTTGCTGCCGATGGGCGCACTGATCGCCTGGCAAGGCTGGAACGCGACGCTGACCCAGATGGGCTGGTTTTTTACCAAGGCGGCATTGCTGACCTTTGGCGGTGCTTACGCCGTGCTGCCCTATGTTTACCAGGGCGCGGTGGAACAGTTTGGCTGGCTGAGCGCGCCGCAGATGATGGACGGGCTGGCGCTGGGCGAGACCACGCCCGGCCCGCTGATCATGGTGGTGGCGTTTGTCGGCTTCATTGGCGGCTGGGGGCATCAGGTGCTGGGGCCGCAGGCCTTGTTCTGGGGTGCGGCGCTGGCTGCCACGGTGGTCACCTGGTTTACTTTTTTACCCTCGTTTGTATTCATTCTGGCCGGTGGCCCGCTGGTGGAGTCCACCCACGGCAAGCTGCACTTCACCGCGCCACTGACCGCCATCACCGCCGCCGTGGTCGGCGTGATTGCCAGTCTTGCTTTATTTTTCATAGCCCATGTCGCATACCCTGTAAGGGCTGCAAGCCTGTTTGATTCAAAACCGGATAGCGTGGCGATCACCATTGCGGTGCTCGCGGCCATCGCTCTGCTGCGCTTCAAACAGGGCGTGATGCCGGTGCTGGCGGCCTGCGCACTGGCTGGCATGGCGCTGCGGCTGTTTTGACCCGGCGCGCACAGCCAGGCATTGCGGGCATGGATTGCGGATCAAGTCCGCAATGACAGCCATTTTCGTGCTTCGGGGTGGCTGTCTATCCATGGCAGTTGGACGCGGATTTTGCTGCCATGACGGCCGAGGTATTCGATGAGGCGTGAATCACGAACGCTGGACCGTGCGCAACGGCATCAAGCGCAGCGCAATCAGCGCCTCCAGCGGCATCCCGCTGCGCAGTGCTTGACGCCGCTGCCGGGCGGTGATGTCGCATGGCACGCGCATGGATTACGCCGTCTGCGCCATGTCGCGCGCCGTGGTTTGCAGCATCGATTTTTCCAGCTTTTCAGGTGGCAGGTTGATCAATAGCTCGAGACGACGATTGAGCCCATGCAGCGTTTGCCGGAACGCATCGAGCTTGTGCGCGTCGGTGCCCTCAACCGCCGCCGGTTCGGCGTAGCCCCAGTGCGCGGTGGCCGGCTGGCCAGGCCAGTACGGGCAGACTTCGCCAGCGACGTTGTCGCACACGGTGATCACCAGGTCCATGTGCGGCGCGTCGGGTTTGCCGAACTCGTCCCAGTTCTTGCTGTGCAAGCCTTCGGTTGAAATGCCGGCCGCCTTGAGCACCTGCAAGGCCAGTGGATGCGGTTGCTGGTCCTCACGCGGGCTGCTACCGCCAGAATACGCCTTGAAGCGGCCCTTGCCGATGTGGTTAAGGGTGGCCTCAGCCAGAATGCTGCGCGCCGAATTGTGGGTGCACAAGAACAGGACGTTGAGTACTTTGCGTGTCATTTCGGTTTCTCCTGGGTTGGTCATCTCGTTGAATGGGAACGCAGCGGTGGCGCCGCCGGCAACAATGCCGCCATCGCCAAGGCATTGGCCAGGTCGGCCAAAACAGCATTCGGCGGTCAGAAACGTGATCAGTTCTTCGATCAGCGCCACATTGGCCCGGTAGCGCTGGTAGCGTCCTTCTTGCGTCACGGTCAGCAGTTGCGCCTGCGTCAGCGCTTTCAAGTGAAACGACAGGTTGGTGGCGGGCAGTTCCAGCGCCAGCGCGATGTCACCCGCCACCATGCCGATGGGTGCGGCTTTGACCAGCAATCTGAAGATGTCGAGCCGCACGCCGGAGGCCAGCGATTCAAATACTTTGGTGGCAACGGTGTTTTCCATAGATTGATATTACAACAATTATTGAAACGTTGAAATGACAAAGTGACTTAAATGCCGCGTTCTGACCATGGGCGCCGCCCAACTGGTCGCCTCTCACATACAATAAGTAATAGATCAATTACATAAAATATGACCCAGAGCGAAAAGACAGCCAAACAGGCCACCGAATTCCGTCAGGCAGCGTTGATCGATGCCGTTCTTCGACTGGCAGCAAAACGCAATCCGTCGGGCATCACCACCGGCGATCTGGCGCAGGCAGTGGGCATCACGCAGGCCGCCGTGTTTCGCCACTTTGACAGCAAAGAGGCCATCTGGCTGGCCACCATGGCCTGGATCAACCGCACACTGATGACACAACTGCACTCGGCGGCGGGCCTGGCGGGCAACAGCACTGCTGCGCCCGCCGATGCCATGGCCGCACTGCAGGCGGTGTTCATGTCCCATGTGGACTTTGTCACCGAGCATCCGGGCGTGCCGCGCATCATCTTTCAGGAGCTGCAACAGCCGCAGGACACCGCCGTCAAAGCCAGTGTGCGCCAGCTGATGCAGCAGTACCGAACCCTGGTGATGCAGCTGCTCAACCTCGCCAAAGAAGCTAATTTGATAGCTGCCAACACAGACCTGAAAAGCGCTAGCGTGCTATTTCTTGGCTCAATCCAAGGCCTGGTCATGCAATCGCTCACCTCGGGCGATGTGGCCTCGATGCGGCTGCAGGCCCCGGGCGTATTTGCCCTGTTCCAGCGCGGCCTGCGCGCAGACCCCGACGAAAATTTTCAAGGAAACCCATGAACCCCAAACAACTCCTGCTGCGACGCGCAGCCCTTGGCGCGGCCGCACTGCTGCTGATCGGCGCAGTGGCTTATGTGTCGCTGCGCACCGGGCCACTGGCACCCATCAAAGTCACGGTGGTCCAGCCCAAAGAGGGCAGCTTGAACCCGGCCATCTTTGGCATCGGCACGGTGGAAGCCCAGCGTGCCTGGATGGTTGGCCCCACCGTGCCGGGGCGGGTGCTCAGCGTGCGGGTGGATGTGGGTGAGCGGGTGAAGGCTGGGCAACTGCTGGCCGAGATGGACCCGGTTGACCTGGACCAGCGCCTGGCAGCACTCGATGCGTCACTGGCACGCGCTGGCAGCGCCCAGCAAAGCGCGCAAGCACAGGTGAGCGATGCCACGGCA
>JAIFMT010000150.1 GCA_020048295.1 Rhodoferax sp. | reverse complement strand
AAAGTGCGCTCATTGCAAGGGCGTTTGTTGTCTTTGCTGCTGCTGATGGTGCTGCTGGTGTGGTTCAGCGCGGCGCTGCTGGCCTGGTGGGACACCGCGCACGAGCTTGACGAACTGCTGGACGGTCACCTGGCGCAGTCGGCGGCCCTGCTGGTGGCGCAGCAAGCCAGTCCGGGCCATGAAATAGAGGCTGAACACGATGTTACTGAAGCCTCTGATGCGCATTTGCCGCCCGACAGTGCCACACCCATGCACAAATACGCGCATCGAGTGGCATTTCAGGTGTTTCACGAAGGGCGGCTGACCTTGCACTCGGGCAACGTCGGCCTGACCCCGATGGCCCGCACTCAGCGCGGATTCGAGACGGTGCGCCTGGCGGATGGCATTTCATGGCGCGTGTTTGCCGCGCAAGGTAATGAAGGCGATGTGCAGGTCTTTGTCGGCGAACAAATCACCACGCGCGAATCCATCTTGTGGGCGGTACTGCAAAGCCTGCTGATGCCCTTGGCGCTGGCGCTGCCGTTGCTGGCGTTGCTGGGTTGGCTGGCGGTGCGCCACGGGCTGGCCCCGCTGCGCACGCTGAGCCAGACGTTGGCGCAGCGTCAGCCGCAGGCACTGGATGACTTGCGGCTGCAAGGCGCGCCTTCCGAAATCGAGCCCGTCGTGCAGTCGCTCAACCAGCTGTTTGCCCGCATCAGCGCCATGTTGGAAGTTGAACGACGCTTTACCGCAGATGCCGCGCACGAGCTGCGTACCCCGATTGCCGCCATCCGCATGCAGGCGCAAGTGGCCCTGGGTATCCTGGACGATGATGCCGTCGGGCGCGACCGGGCGCTGCAGCAAACACTGGCTGGCTGTGACCGTGCGGTGCATCTGGTTGAGCAGTTGCTGACGCTGTCCAGGCTGGAGTCATCGCAGCCCAGTACGCAGACTGGGCGGGTCAATCTGTCAGCGCTGGCGCAGCGCGTGGCGGCCGACCTGGCACCCACCGCATTGCAGCGCCAGCAGCAGTTGTCACTGGCAGCACCACAGGCGTGCTGGGTCGCCGCTGATGACATGTTGACCAGCGTGCTGTTGCGCAATTTGCTCGACAACGCGTTGCGCTACAGCCCGCCGGGTGCCAGTGTCAACGTGTCGGTCGTGCAGGACGGCAGGCAAGTGCTGTTACAGGTCGATGACAGTGGACCCGGCCTGACACCCGCTGAGCTGCAGCGCCTGGGCGAGCGCTTTTTCAGGGTGCTGGGCAGTGGGCAAAGCGGCAGCGGGCTGGGTTGGTCGATTGTGCGGCGCATTGCAGCGGTGTACCAGGCGCAAGTCACGGTGCAGCGTTCGGCCGAACTGGGTGGCCTGAGCGTGATGGTCCGCTGGCCTGTGCCGGCGTGAACTGTCGCTGGGCTTACTGACTTGCAGCAGCGGCGGCCGAGCCAGCGGTGTGCGCTGGCGTGGCGGGGATCTGCATGGCACCGTCTTCAAACGTGCCGGCATCGGCATCGCTGTGGCAGGCGGCGCAGTTGGCGCGGCTCTTGACCAGCGGGTTGGCCCAGTCGGCGGCGGCAATTTCGCGGTGCTTTCTAATCCAGTAGGCCGTGTCGGTGATGCGCAGCGGCGTGGCATTGGGCGGCACCGACTGGTCGATCTTCAGACCTGCCTCAGTCAGGTGCCGGTCGGCGGCGTTGTCCTGCATGAACGCCAGCACCGCTTGCGTGGTAGCAGCGTCCAGACCCAGGTCGGTGCCGAAATGATCAGTTTGCCCAGCCATGATTTTTTCCCATGAGCGTGCAGGCAGCAGCGACGGGTAAAACACCGCGTGGCAGCTGCCGCATTCCTCACGCCAGCGGGCGTTGTCGGGCAACTGCGGGCCGACAAACCGGACGTGCGGCTCCTCTGTCCGGGCGCTTTCCTGCCCCGCGTGGCCAGCGAATAGGTCAAGCTGGCGGTCAATTGCGTAAGCAAACCACCAGCCGCCAAAGCCCAGCATCGCCAGCAGCAGGCCCAGCGCCACCAGGCGATGGGGTTTGGCAGCGGGCGTGCCGGCTACAGCCTGCTTGATGCCGGTCAGCATTGCGCGCGCCAGGTTCTCGCGGTGCAGCCAGCTTTCCACCACCACCCCGGCAATATGCCCCAGCACCAGCAGCAGCATGGCAGTGGTAACTGCTTCATGCAGCGACTTCAGCAGTTTTGCCTGGCTCAGGGCCAGCCAACCTGTGGCCAGGCCGTGCTGCTCTTCGGAACCCAGCGTCAGCACCCCGGTCACGCCAGCCAGCAGCGTCAGCAGCAGCAACAGATAAATGGCCAGGCTGCCGGCGGGGTTGTGCCCGACATGGCGGCTGGCCTGGCCCGACAGCACCTGCTTGAAATAGGCTAGCCCCGCTCTCGGGCCAAAGCAGAAGGTGGCAAACCGCGCGTAGTGTGAACCGGCAAAACCCCACAGCAGCCGAAAGGCCAACAGCCCCAGCATCAGGTAGCCGCAAAAAACGTGCAGTGCGCGCCAGCTGTCAGATTCAGCGCTCAGCCAGGCCAGCGCAAAGCTGCCCGCCAGCGTCCAGTGAAACAGGCGGGTGGTGACGCGGTCTTCGTCAAAATCGCCACTTGCAGCGCCGCTGCCGTGGCAGGCGGTGCAATTGGCCGCGCTCTTGACCGACTCGCGCTTCCAGACCGCCGGGTTGATCTCACCAGCGCTGTGCTTGGACTTGAACCAGCCCGCTTCGCTGATGCGCAGCGGTGCGGTGCTGGCGCTCCATCGGTTGGAGGCGTGTTGCGTCAGATAGCGGCTGATCTCTTGCGCATCGGCAGTCGCCAGCGAGGCATCGCTGCCAAAGTGCTTGTCTAAGCTGCCCATGAGTTTTGTCCACGAGGCTGCCGGCAGCAGACCCGGCGGGTAAGCCAGGTGGCAGCCGCTGCACTCGACCTGCCACTTGGTGTTGCCTTGCGCCGGCATGACCGGGCGACCGCGATCTTCGCCGTTGTATTTGGCAGCCTGCGCTGCAAAACTGCAGCTGGCGGCGACTGCCAGCAGGGTTAGGGTCAGGTTCTTGTTCATGCGGTGAGCCTTATTTGATGGACAGCATCCAGCTCACAAAGTCGCCTTTTTCCTGCGTGGTGCAGGCGCGCCCCAGTGCGTCGTTGCAATTGCGTTTGAACCATTTTTCAACCTTGGCACTGTCGCTGAAGCGCTGCGGGTTGACCGCAGGTGCCATTGGCTCAATGACCTTGTTGGTGGTGGCGTGCTTGCCACTGTTTTTGGGCGACGGCGTGTGGCACGACGAACAAGAGAGCTTGTTGGGACCAACTGTGGTGTAGAGCCTTTCGCCAGCGGCAGCGCTGAAGTCCTTGAAAGCAGGGTTTTCCTGTTTGGCCGCGCTGCGCAGCCCGTCCAGAACGGGGTTGGCGGCTGCTGCCAAGGGCAGGGCGCTGGCCAGGCACAGCAGCAGTTGGGTGGTGAGGCGTTGAAGTTTCATGCGTTTGACCGTGGGTTGGGAACTGGGTCAAAGCTTAGGGGGGCAGCCTTAAGGAATTCTTAGCGACTCCCCCATTGCGTCACCATAGATATAAAAAAATAGCAGACAACTCTTTCTACAAAAGGGCTAGAGCCGAATTTCTTATAAACCAAGAAACACCGCGAGGCGACGGTGTGCGGCTCAACCCACAAATGACACGCTGTGGAATTTTTCCTTGAGAAACCAGCCATTGCTGATCAGCGCCTGCGCGTCATCCTTATAGATGTCCTGCGCGGTTTTGGCCAGCTGCTGGTCGAGAATGTCAAGCTGTTCGATCAGCAGCTGCTTGCTGGTCTTGCCGTCTTCCAGCGCGTGCAGATTGGCAAACGCACTGGGCAGGCGCAGGTAATTTTTTACGGTGGCGGGCAGGTCGCGCGTGACCGCATGCACCAGGGTCACCACATAGTCCATCGTCACTTCCCCGGAAAACAGCTTGGGTGCCACCGCATGGACCACCGCTTGAATGCGCAGCAGTCGCTCCACTGCCTCATGCGGCAGCCGGGACTTGGACTGTGCCAGCAGTTCGTCCAGGCTGTCGATCAAATCCGCCTGCGTGGCCTCGTTGCGCACTTTCAGGTCCAGCTCGCGGCTGCCCGGTGCCGCCAGCCAGCCCACGGCGTACAGCCCAAGCACGATGGGCATCCACCAGTCGGCAATGATGCCGGCAAAAAACAGCGCCAGCCCGATGATCGCCAGGCTGCTGCCCACCAGGTTGCGGGTGCTGTAGAGAAACAGCATCAGCCGCGTCGAGAAGCTTAACGGTTGCATTACTGGTACCCGCGTATTTCCTTGAAGATCGCCGCCAGGCTGGTCTTTCGGCTGTCAAAGGTCCGCCCCCCGGTCAGTTCGGCCAGGCGTTGCAGCTCGGCGGCGCTGGCTTCGCCAAACAGCACCGGAAACAGCTTGATGCCCTGGTCGGCGGCCGGCAACTGCGCATACCACTGCGCAAATTCATCGACCTTGATGCCGTTGTTGTTCAGGCCGTCGGTCATGATGACGATCGAATAAAAGCGCTGCGGGTCATTGCGCCGGCGCTTGGCTGCCTCTTGATAGGCTTGCTGGGTGGCTGAGAAAATGGCGGTGCCGCCATTGGCCTGCAATTCGTTGATGCGCCCAGACAAATTGGCCATGGCGGCTTGGTTGCTGGCCGCGTTGTTGCCCATGTCAAAGCGCTCGACATTCCCAAAGCTATCGCTGAACGGCAGCAAAAAGATGCGTTCGCGGTTGCGAAAGCGGGCAAAGCGGCCGCTGATGCTGGCATCGGCCCCGGCCAGGCCGAGCATGGCCGTCTTGAGTGCGGCGATGCGCTCGTTTTCCATCGAGCCGCTCTGGTCCAGCACAAAAGTGCTGTCGGTGGGCAGGCGCAATTCGTTGTCAAACGCCGCCAGAATGGCATCGACCACCGCCAGTTTGGCCGGAAACGGCAGCTCCACCAGCGCGCTCGGGCCGGCATCAGACACCTGCACATCGGGGTTCACCGGGCGGCGCAGGGTTTGTTCGGCCATGCTTTTCTGAAACTCAGCCCCGCGCAGGTAGGCCACCAGCTTCTCATAGGCAGGGCGTTTGGCCCCTTGCACCAGCATCAGCGGGTAGTCGGCGGTGGTGATGCCGTCTTGCGGATAGATCAGCACCAGTTTTTCAGTCAGCGCCGGGTTGCGGTTCATCGACAGCAGGGTCGAGGCGTAATTGATGATGCCATCAACCTTGCCCGGCTCTTTCAGCCAGGCATCGGCGAGCCAGCCCGAGCTGCCCGAGGTGAGCCGTTGCGCCTTGAAAAAAGCCGCCAGGCGCTTGCCATCGATGTCTTTTTCTTCCAGCGCGTCGCCCTTGCCCGACAGGGCTGCGGCCAGCCCCAGCAGCGCCGAAAAGCCGGTGTTCGACGATACCGGGCTGGTCATGCCGAAGGTGAATTTGCCCTGGGTGGCGGCCTGGGCAATGTCTTTCCAGGTGACGTTGGGGTTGTTTTTCCAGCCCAGCTCAGCGGCCTTGCTGTCTTTGAGGCCCAGCACCACCGGTGTCAGCATGGTGCGCTCAGAGGCCAGGATGCGTGCCTTGGCAGCGGGCACCAGCATGGCGTAGCGGTTGCTGGCCAGCCAGGCGGCATCCACGTCTTCACCGGCTTGCAGCTTCTCAACCGCTTCGAGCGTGCCGACATAGCGCATTTGCAGCGTGATGCCGGTGGCTTGGGTCAGCGCCGGCAACAGCGGCTCGATGTCTTTGAGCTCAGAGCCGGCCAGCACGCTGAGCGTATTGGCCGGGTCGGGCGCGGTAGTGGTGCTGTCTTGCTTGCCGCAGCCAACCAACAGCGCGGCGCAAATGCCCAGCAGGGCGAGAACTTTTTTCATCACCAGACTCCTCAAAGTTTCACCGGGCCATCCACCACAGCGCTGCCATGCAAGGCGCTGCGTACCTGCTCGGCGCGGGTACGGTCCAGGTATTGCTCTGAGCGTGCGATCTGTTCCTTGAGCATCTGGTTGTTTTTGCCCATGTTGTCGATGGCCTTGCTGCGAAAGCTGTCCATTGCATCCATGGCCTTGAAGGTGCTGTCAAACATCTCCTGGATTTTCTGGATGCCAATCAGCGGGTTGCTGGAGAACTCAGCTGTCTTTTCCACATGGTTGCCCAACTGGCGCGAGGTCTCGGTGACCAGGTCGCCAATCGTGCTGCTGACACCGTTCAACATCTCCATCACCTGGATCTGGTTGCCCGTGGCACGCGCCACGGTCTGGGCAATGGCCAGCGCCGACATGCCGGTGGTGGCCACACGGTTGCAGCCGTTGACCATTTCGCGCGAGGTTTTTTTCAGTACGTCAAGTGACAGGTAGCCGTTCACATTGACGGCCATCTGGGTCTGCATGTCCTGCAGGTTTTGCCGCGCGTAAAACAGCACCTCTTGCTCCAGCGCCTTGGCGCGCAGCGGGTCGCTGGCCTTGAGTGACTCCACGCGGCTGGCGATTTGTTGGTCGAGCTGTTCGGCAAAATAAATTGCGCCTTTGAGCTTTTGCATGGCATCCCACAGGCGGGCCTTGGTCTGCTCGATCTCGGCGGCATCGCGCTGCATGTCGTCGCGGGCGGCGTACAGCTGCGTCATGATCGACTGCAACTGGCTTGAGGCGCTCTCAAACTTGCGAAAGTAAGCTTGCAGCTTGTTGCCAAACGGAATGAAGCCAAGGATTTTTTGCGGCGACAGCAAGTCGCCCTGTTTGCCCGGGTTGAGTTCGTCGAGCATGCCGCGCATGGACTGGATCGACTTGAAGGCGCTGGAGTCTTCAATGCCGACAAAATTGCGCTCCATGAAGCGGCCGCCCAGCAGGCTGGCGGCACCTGAAATTTCTTCGCGGCCGAGCCGGAAGCTGGCATCCAGCTTGGCCTTGAAGCCGTCGCTGTGGATGTCTTCAGCCAGCATGCCGTTGACGAAGGCCGCCACCTGCGCGTCGATCTTGCCCTGCAACTCGGGCTTGAGCGGCACCATGTCGGGGGCCTTGGTTTCGGCGATGGGGGTGAGGACTTCGGGCGGGGTCAGCGTCACGGGGGGTTCGAGAACCTGGGTCTGGCTCATGGCGGGGCTCCTGGGGTGGCTTACTTGAATTTCTGCTCGATTGACTGGATCATGCGCTCCAGCATTTCAAAGCTTGGTGGGTCAATCACATCGACCAGATTGATCGGAGCCTGCAGGCCTTTGGCCTTGAGGAAATCATCAAAATAGGCCGGCGTAGCAGTGCGGTAGCCATACTGCGCGGCCATTTTTTGCAGTTCGGCATCGCCCGCCAGCAATTCGCCCAGGCGGCGACCGTTGTCAGTGAATGGCACCAGAATATGCTTGGTGTAAAGGGTGGGCTGCGGGTAGAGCAGCACCATGTCGGGGTTGGGCTTGGCACGTTTGGCCTGGTACTCGAGAAACTGGCTCTCGTAAATCATCACCAGCGGGGCCTTGCCCACGCCCATGGTGGCGTAGTCTTCAAACGGCCCGGCGCTGCTTGATTCTTGCAGGCCCTGGCGCAAGAACAGCGAGGTGACAAACGGCAGCACCTTGTTGGCCTGCTCGGCGTTGTCCACCACGTTGTTGTCGTTGGCCACGTAGCTGGCCAGCGCCAGGTACATGGCGCCCGAGTTGGATTTGCGCACGTCGGTGGAGCTGATCAGAATGCTTTTGCCGGTGGCAAAGGTGGTGTTGTTTTTCAGGTCGCGCCAGCGCGCACCTTGTTCGCTCAGGGCCAGCAGGCGTTTCATGTCGATGATGTAGTACGCCCCGTCAGTCTTTTTGACAATGCCTTCGCCTTCCAGGATAGGCACCAGCAGTTGCCACGAGGCCACGGCCATTGGCGTGAAGAAGGTTGGATACACCTGCCTGGCTTTGGCCTTGGCTTGCAGGGTTATGGCAGCCGGTGCGCCGGCCGGAAAACCAAAGTCGTAACCCTTGAGGTCGCGCGAGGCAATTTCGCGCGAGCCCACTTTTTCGACCGCCACGCGCAGCCCTTTGGCGCCCAGCAGTTCAACCACTTTGGGGTCGGCAAAGAACGACTCCTTTTCCGAGCCAATCATGCCGCGCACATCCACCATGGCGGCGGCGGCCTCTTTGGCCGCAGTGTCTGCCGCCCGGCGCCCGTAAGACACGTACACCGCCGCGCCAATGCCCAGTGCCAAAATGGCCGCAAGGGCTGGCCCCAAAATCCGCCTGACTTCCATAAATGCTGACTCCAATCAAAAGGATTCCAGGATGTTACGCCGC
>JAIFMT010000249.1 GCA_020048295.1 Rhodoferax sp. | reverse complement strand
TTCCAGCCTATGGGTGGCCGGCGGTCACCGAATGGGGCTGACCCGAATATAACGACACCAAGTGACAATTGGTATTGAAACAATAGCTTCTAGCGCTTACTGAATAAGGGCTACAGGCTGATTTGTTATATAAACCGCGTTATAGCTGCACCGCGCGCTTGATCAGCATGATTTCAGCAGCGCTCAAGTCAAACAAGGCATAGACGATGCTGTCGATGCTGCGCTCGGCAGCGGCAAAGTTGGCGCTGAGCTGCTGGATGCGGGTTTTCTCCTGCTCAAACAGGGCTTGCCAGTCGTTGCGCTGGCGTGAAGCGCCTCGAAGCGCTCACGAAGAGTGGGTGCCAGCGCCTGCTCGACGATAAAGCGGGTAATGTGGTCTGGTGGATAGACCACGCCGTCGCGCTTGCCGGCATACCGGTTTGCAGCGTGAGGGAGAAGCGCTGGTTCGCTGCGAGGGCGCAGCTCCTACAGAACTTCCATCGGTGTTTCACGTTAAACGGGCAGGCAGGCATCCCTAAGAATTCCTTAAGAAGAGCAGCCTATGCTCTGGCGCAACCCATAACCACTCAGCATCAACAACATGAATCTCAAACCACACACTTCCCGCCTGCTGGCCTGCCTGATCGCCGCGCTGCCACTGGTCACCCTGGCCAACCCGGTGCTGGATGGCTTGCGCAGCACCGCCAAACAGGAAAACCCGGCGTTCAAAGACTTCAGCGCCGCAGCTGGCGAAAAGCTGTACACCACGCAAGGCCCCAAGCAGGTGTCGTGCTCAAGCTGCCACACCAGTTCACCCAAAAACACCGGCAAGCACGCCACCACCAACAAAGCCATCGAGCCAATGGCCCCGGTGGTCAACCCGCAACGCTTCAGCGACGCAGCCAAGGTAGAAAAATGGTTCAAACGCAATTGCAACGATGCCCTGAGCCGTGCCTGCACCACGCAGGAAAAGGGTGATTTTGTGGCCTTCATGCTGTCGGTCAAATAAGGTGCAGCGCATGAAAACCAAACACCTCCTGACAGCGCTTGTGCTGGTGACTGCCGCCCTGGGCAGCTTGGCCGCGCACGCTGCTGCCAAATACAACGGCGAAGACCGTGGCCGCCCGGTCATGCCGGCACAAAGCAACGCCAAGTGGTTGGCCGAATGCGGCAGTTGCCACATGGCTTTTCCACCCGGGTTGCTGCCGGCAGCGTCATGGAAAAAAGTGATGGAATCGTTGGGCAAGCACTTTGACACCGATGCCTCGTTGCCCGCTGCTGACACCCAGGAAATCACCCGCTACCTGACCCAATACGCGTCCAACCGTTGGACCTCCAGCGCTGCACCGCTGCGCATCACCGAGTCGCAGTGGTTCAAAACCAAACACAGTGCTGGCGAGATCAGCCCCGCCATCTGGAAGCGCGAATCGGTCAAAAGCCAGGCCAATTGCGTCGCTTGCCACAGCGCTGCCGCCAAGGGCGACTTCAACGAACGCAGCATCGTCATCCCCAAGTAACTGGCAGTGGCGGCACCCTGACCGCTTTTCGAGAGTTTTCTGATGCAACGCACTTTGATCTGGGACGTTCCCACCCGCTTGTTTCACTGGTCGCTGGCGCTGTGCTTTGCGCTGGCCTGGCTCACCGGCGAATCTGATACCTGGCGCTCGCTGCATGTGTTTTGTGGCTACCTGATGTTGGGGTTGCTGGCGTTTCGGCTGGTGTGGGGTTTTGCCGGGTCGAATTACGCGCGTTTTGCCAGTTTCTGGTTTGGCCCGACCGAGGCGCTGGGCTACCTCAAGCAAGTGCTGGGTGGCCATGCGAAGCGCCACGTCGGCCATAACCCGGCCGGCAGCCTGGCAATTTACGCACTGTTGGTGTTGACTTTTGTAGCGGGTGTGACGGGTGTGCTGACCCTTGGTGCCGAGGAACAGCAGGGGCTGGCCGCAGGCTGGTTTGGCTTTGGCCAGGCCAAGTTGCTGAAATCGCTGCATGAGGCGGTCACCACCGCCATGCTGCTGGTGGTGCTGGGCCACCTGGCGGGTGTGCTGGTAGAGAGCTGGCTGCACCGCGAAAACCTGGCGCGCGCCATGCTGACTGGCCACAAGCTGGCCGAGCCGGGCACACCGGCAGCGCGCCCGCACCGCGTCATGGCCGTGGTGATGGGCTTGCTGATGCTGGGGTTTGCTGGCTGGTGGTTTGCTTACGCCATTGACCGCCAGCTTGACCAAACAGCCTGGCACGCCGCCCAAGAAAGCGCCAGCGGGGAAGAACCGCACGTCAAATTTGTCGGCCAACACCTGCCCGACAACACCCAATGGCGTGAGGAATGCGGCAGTTGTCACGCGGTGTTTTACCCTTCGCTGCTGCCGGCGCGGTCGTGGCAAGCCATCATGGACGGTCAGGCCGAACACTTTGGCAGCGACCTGGGCCTGGATGCCAGCACCACGCAAGCGGTTTTAAAGTTCATGCAAGACAACGCGGCAGATCATCACTTGACCGAAGCGGGCCTGAAAATTGACCAGTCGGTAGCGCCCAATGCCGCACCGCTGCGCATTACCGACACCGCTTACTGGATCAGGAAACACCGCGAAATCGCTGCCGCCGACTGGGCCAACCCGCTGGTCAAAAGCAAAGCCAACTGCGCCGCGTGTCACATGGACGCCGATGCCGGCACCTATGAAGATGGTGCCATGCAGCTGCCGCAGCGCCCAAGCGCGATGCCGGCCAGTGCGGCAGCTTCATCTGCCGGGCGCTGAAACCGTTGGCACCGCCGCCGGCCAGACCACCCGCACGCACAGGCCGCCCAAGCGGGCCGAGCGCTGCACGCTGACATCGGCGTGATAAACCAGTGCAATGCGCCGCACAATCGACCAGCCCAGTCCGCTGCCACTTTGCCCGGTGCCCAACACCCTGAAAAAGCGCTCACCCAGACGGGCCAGATCGGCATCAGGCAAGCCCGGGCCACTGTCGTCCACTTGCAAACACACTTGCGTGCCAATCAAGTCGACACTGACGCACACCTTGGCGTCTGCCGGGCTGTAGCGCAAGGCGTTGTCAAGCAGGTTACGCAGCAGTACGCCAGTCAGCGTGTCATCGGCGGCAATCAGGGCGGGCTGCGCGGCTTCGAGCGACAGGGTTTGGCGGCGCTGCAGCGCCGTCAGGGCCAGATCGGCGGCCACCCGCTGCGCCAGCGCGGACAGGTTGACCTGCCCGCCAGGTGCACCACGGGTGGACGATTCGAGCCGGGACAGGGTCAACAATTGTTCCACCAGATGGGTCGCCCGGTCACAGCCGGCCAAGGTCTGCTGCAGCGCCCGGGTGCGCCCAGGTGTGTCATCATCGTCCGCACCCAAGGCCACTTGTGCCTGCATCCGGATGGCGGCAATCGGGGTGCGCAACTCGTGCGCGGCATCGGCGGTAAAGCGTCGCTCGGCGGTCAGCATGTGGCTGATGCGTTCCAGCAGCTGATTGAGCGCCTGCAGCACCGGCTCCATTTCTGCGGGCACATCGCTTAAAACAATCGCCTCCATTGACTGCGGTTGGCGCTTGGCCAGCACCTGTCCCAGTTCGCGCAATGGCTGCAACGCATGCCGCACCATCAGCCAACCAAACACGCCCAGCACCGGTAGCGCCAGCAATAACGGGGTCAACAGGCTCTGCAACACCGCCCACAAGATGGACTCGCGCGAAGTGACTTGTTCGCCCACGTAAACCTGTACATCGCCCTCGTTGCCCTGCGCAGCAAAGACACGCCAGGCGACACCATCAGGACGCGTCACGGTTTCAAAACCGCGCAATACCCGCGCCATCGGCGCCGCGCCCGTGTTGCTGGAGTGCAATGTCAATTTGCCCTCGTGAAACACCTGAAACGCCACCCGGGGTGCGTACTTGTACGGCATGTCGGGTGCGTCATGCGTGACATATTCATTGGTTTCATCTTGCCCATGCCCGGTTTGCTGCGCCACCAGCAGCGCTGCTGATTGCGCCAGGTGGCCGTCAAGCAACTCGTCCAGCTCGTGCGCTGCGCTCGACCATGTCAGTAGCGCAGCAACCAGCCAGACCACCAGCATCATGCTCAGCAGCAGCAACAACAAGCGCCCGTGCAATGAGCGCATCCGGGGAAACCAACGCAGCAGGTGATCGGGCATTGTTGGCCTGTCAGCTGTGCTGCAACAGGGTGTAGCCCACACCGCGCACGGTCTGGATCAGCTCGGCGCGCAGCTTTTTGCGCAAGTGATGAATGTGCACCTCAATGGTGTTGCTTTCCACCTCGTAGCCCCAGCTGTAGAGCTGCTGTTCAAGCTGTTCGCGCGACAAAATGCGCCCAACGTTGCGCATCAGCGCGTGCAGCAGGTCAAACTCACGCATTGACAGCGTGACACCCTGCCCGGCCAGCGTGACCCGCCGAGCTGACAAATTCACCTGCAAATCACCACAGGTCAGCACGTCCTGTGTTTGCCCGTGGGCGCGGCGCACCAGCGAACGCAAGCGGGCACCCAGTTCAAACAAGTCCACCGGCTTGAGCACATAGTCGTCGGCGCCCAGGTCAAGACCCTTGATGCGATCAGGCACGGCATCGCGTGCTGTCAGCACCAGCACCGGTGTGGCATTTTTTTGGTCACGCAGCGCCCGCAACACATCCAGCCCGTCTTTGAGTGGCAGCCCCAGGTCCAGCACGGCAGCCTGGTAATCACCGCTGCCCAATTCACGTTCGGCGGCCAGGCCATCGCGCACCCAATCCACCAGAAAGCCCTGCTGGCGCAAGCCGGCACGCAGGCCATCGCCCAAAATGAGGTCGTCTTCGGCCAGCAATATGCGCATGTCAATCCTTGGCTTGTCAATAGCCGGTTTATTCAGACCCAGGGCAACACAGGTGCAGGCTGAGCCTGCCGTGCGTGGTGGCTGCATAGGCACACGCCGCCGAAGTCCATTCCGGCGGACACCCGGCCAGCACCAAAATGACGGGACGCCTGCGACCACGCATCAATTTGCCCAGCACTACCGCTGCCCGCAGCGGCTCCATCAAGCCCGGATAGCTGGCAAACCAGAAGGCACCCTGAACATTGGTGGCCATGATGGCAGAAACGGCTTTGTCATCATGCTGCGCAGCCACCGGACTTTGAACCCGCATTTGGGTGATATGCCAAAACAGCACCTCGGCCCCATTGCGCCGGGCCAAAGCACAAATATCTGGCCAATTCACATCGCGCCTGCTGGGTTGCTGCGAGTCGGTCGGTATCGCCAACCCGAGCCGCTTGAGCAGTTTGGAGATCGAGAGCAAAGACAGCTGCACCTGAAACCGCGCCAGCAGCAACTGCTGGACGATCTGGCGTGTCCACAACCCGCTGCCGAACCCGTAGTGGTCCGGGCGCTTGGCATCGATGAGTCGCAGCACCTGACGTTCTTGCTGTGACGACAACTTGCGCGGACGGCCACTGCTTTTGATGCTGGCCGGTGCGTTTGGCGCGAGATGCTGCGCCTGGCATTGATAGCCCCAAGCGCGACTCATGCCCAACGCGGCCGCCACAACCGCCGGCGATTCACCCTGGCTCATCTGTTGCACTGCCAACAAACGGCGCGTTTGTCGTTGCGCTGCTGACAGGGTGGCAACGGCTGCCGTGCTGGTGGGGGCATTCATGGAAAGAGACGAGACCGACATTCGCGTCTAAAAAATTGAAAAAGATAAATGCCAAGCATGCGCCTCCAGGCTTAAGGAAGTCTTAACGAAACT
>JAIFMT010000244.1 GCA_020048295.1 Rhodoferax sp. | reverse complement strand
ACCCAGCGAGGCATGGATGTACCTGGCGTTCAGCGTGGCCAGAACCACTTGGGCAACGCCGTCCGATTTATGCATTATTTATGCCTCTAGCCCAATAACAGTAAGCGCTAGCAGCTACAAATAGTGTAACAATCCATGAGCTGGCAAGGCATCGGGTGGCCTCATGCGGACTCTTGTAGCTGGCCGTCGATGTAGCGCCAGCGCCCGTCTTCACGCACAAAGCGGCTGATTTCATGCAGTCGCACGCCACGTCCACCGTCGCGCCAGCGGGCGACAAACTCAACCACGCCGGCAGCGGCGCTGGCTTGGGCGTGGCGCACCTCCAGCCCCAGCCATTTGACCGGCGGCAGTTCCAGCTCGCCGGGTGAGGTGGAGGGATGCCAGGTGGCCAGCAGGTAATCGATGTGCCCCAGCACATAGGCACAGTAACGCGAACGCATCAGCGCCTCGGGGGTGGGTGCATGCACATCCTGCGCCAGGCCGGCGTGCCATTGCCCGCAGCAGGTGCCATAGGACTGGCCGCTGCCGCAAGGGCAGTCGGTGGTATCAGGAAAGGGCGTGGTTTTCATGGGGTAATGGTGAGGGTTGGGTGGAAAAAATCCTGCTGGACCGTGCGCTAAACAGACTGCCACTCACGCTGTCCACTGCGCCTGGTGCTGCCAGCGCGTCACCCAGTCTGGAAAGCTTTCAGCCGCCATCGGGCGCGAGATGCCATAACCCTGCGCCAGCTCACAGCCTATCGACAGCAGCAACGCACCGTGCGCGGCGGTCTCAACACCCTCGGCAATCACTTCGCGGTCAAACGCTTTGGCCAGGCCGATGACACCGTTGACGATGGCCAGGTCATTCGGGTCGTCGCGCATGTCGCGCACAAAACTCTGGTCGATCTTCAGCGTGGCAGCGGGCAGGCGTTTCAGGTAGGTCAGTGACGAGTAGCCGGTGCCAAAGTCGTCGAGTGCAAAACTCACGCCCAGCCGGTGACACGCTTTCATCGCGGCGCTGACCGTCAGCAGGTCTTCAAAGGCACTGGTTTCCAGCACTTCAAGCTGCAGCCAATCGGCAGGCACGCCGGGGTAGGCCGCCAGCAATTCGCCCAGGCGCTCGGCAAAGCCAACCTGCTGCAATTGACGCGCGCCAAGGTTCACACTGACCGGCAGCTGCAGGCCCCCATCGCGCCACGCCTGCATCTGCGCCAGCGCGCTGCGGATGACCCATTCACCCACTTCAATGCTCAGGGCATCCTCTTCCATCACCGGCAAAAACGCCGCCGGTGCCAGCAGCCCGCGCTGCGGATGCTGCCAGCGGATCAGCGCCTCAGCCCCCGTGACCTGACCGGTTTTCAGGTTGACCTTGGGCTGGTAATGCAGCACAAACTCGTTGTGATGCAGAGCGCCGCGAATGTGCTCCAGGCTCTCGAACTGGGTCTTGACGGCCTCGTCTCGCGCCACGTCAAAAATCTGATAGCGGTTTTTGCCGGACTGTTTGGCCGTGTACATGGCCTGGTCGGCGTGGCGCAGCAGCAAATCGGCATCACTGTTGTCCTGCGGGTACAGCGTGACCCCAATGCTGGCCGACACCTGCAACACCGTCAGCCCGGCCTTGGTGGGAATATCGATGGTGCTGGAGGCCGCCCGCAGCAGTCGTTGCAGCAGCGGCACGCAATCCTGTGGCTGCGTCAGGTCCACCAGCACGGCGACAAATTCGTCACCCCCAATGCGCGCCAGCGTGTCACCCTCGCGCAGGCAGGCTTTCATGCTGTGCGCCAGCGCCACCAGCAAGGCATCGCCGGCATCGTGGCCATGCGTGTCGTTGATCGCCTTGAAACCGTCCAGATCCAGATACGCCACTGCCAGCAGGTCGCCGCGCCGCTGGCTTTGCAGCTTGGCGTGGTGCAGGCGGTCGGCCAGCAGCAGCCGGTTGGGCAACTGCGTCAAGGCATCGAAATGCGCCATGTTTTCCAGCTGCTGCTGGTGCGCGCGGGCTTCGGTGATGTCCACGATGACCGCGACCAAACCGCGCTTTTGCCCGTCCTGGTCGGCAAACCGCCGGCTGGTCAGGTGCGCCCAGAATTGCTCGCCATTGGCGCGCCTGAATTTGCGGTCCAGATCGACCAGGGCAATGTCACCGTGGATCAGTGCCAGCATCTTGGCGCGACGCAGCTCGATTTCTGCCGGGTCCACCAGCGCCACATATTCCATGCCGACCAGCGCGTCCATCGGATAGCCAAACATCTCGCACATGCTCTCGTTGACCTGCGTGATGCGCCCGCTCAGGTCCACCAGAAAGATGGCAATCGGTGCGGTGTCGATGATCTGGCGCACCACCAGCTCACTGGCCACCAGGGCCTGATTGACGGCTTCGAGTTCCACCTGGGTTTGCTCACGCTGGTTAATTTCGGCTTGCAAGCTGTCGTTCAGGCTGGCCAACTGGCGGGTGCGCTCCTGCACGCGAAGCTCCAGCACCTGGTGTGCCTCTGCCAGGGCCTGTTGCTCTTGCAGCAGTTTGGTCTGCGTGGCACGCAGGCTATCGGTCATGTGGTTGAAGGCGCGCGACAAATCGCCAATTTCATCGGCCACTTCAACGTTGGCGTGGGCCTGCAGGTCGCCCTGGGCGATGCGCTGGGTGACGGCCATCAGCGCCTGCACGGGGCGCAGGATTTCGCGCGTGAGCAGGCGCGTCAGCAGCAACGCACTGAGCATCGACAACACAAAGATCAGCGCCATGGCACCGCCAGCGAGGTAAATGCGCTGCTGCATCTCTTGCCCAACGCTGGCGCTGACGCGGTTGCAGCCACTCTGGATGGCCTCTGAGAGGGCGGCCAACTGATTTTCAGTGGCCAGGTTGCGTTGCTGAAGGCGCAGGTAACTCTCAAAGCTGGCCACATAGTCGCTGGCATCGCGCTGGATGCGAAACAACAGGCGCTGCAACGCCTGGTTGCGACTGGCTGATGCACTGCTCTGATTCAGCCGCACCAGCGTGCTGCGCAGCGCAGCCATCTGCGCGTCGGCGGCGGCGCTGCGCAAACTGGCCTGCAGCCCAAACCCGGCCCATTGCAGCGCCTGCACATGGTCACGCACAGCATCGATCAGGGCCTGATCGGCGGGGGCCAGCGGGCTGCCTCGCGCCTCGCCAAGTTGCACCACCATCTGCTGGCCGAGCATGGACGCTCGGCTTTGCAAGGCTGACTTCTGGTCGGCCTCCACCATGTATTTCTGAAACTGCAGCTTGAAGTCCTCCAGTTGTGCCGGCATGGACCGCAGTTGTGCGTCGTCTAGCGTCTGGTTGATGGCTTCAATGTGCTGGCGTGTCGCATCCAGCCGAAAAAAAACCTGCGTCGCAGCGTCGCGTGCGTGGCTGTTGACGTAGCCACTGACTATCAGACGCACCCGGTCCACCTCCCTGATGGTCTGTTGCAACTGCTGCTGCTGATTAAATTGCTGCACGATGGACCACGCAGCCAAGGTGCTGACCAGCGCGTTGACGATCACCAGCGCAATCAGCACGCCAAAGCTGCTGCCGATCTTCTGGCGAAACTTGAGCTGACGCAGCATTCGCACGGGGTCAGGGCTGGCTGTTCAGCATTTGAAAGCGGGCGGCCGCATCGACAGCCAGTTTGTCCAGAATTTGCGCCTGGGACTGCGGGAAGGCGAGGAATTCCGAGAACGCATTCAAGCCCAGCTCGGCCACCGCCGGCGGCGTGGACAAGTCGTAATTGAAGGCGAAATGCGGACTTTTTTCAAGCTCGGCCACCACCCGCTGCTGGATGTCGCTGTAAAAACTGCGCGGCACCAGCACATTCGGGGCCAGCGCACCCGAACCCCGGCTGATGGCCTGCTGCGCCTCGATGCCGGCCAGGTACACCATGGCTTCTTTGGCGCCTTGTTTGTTGACCGCCTTTTTAGGCAGCACCAGGCCGTCAATGGGGCCCAGTGCCACCAGCGGCAGCTCGGCATCGATCAGCGGGAACGGAAAAAAGTCATAGTCCCGGCCGGCCACCCATTTGTGCGTGTCATTGCCAAAATAGCCAATATTCCAGGTGCCCATCAGTGTCATGGCCGCCTGTCCGGAGTAAACCAGTTCGTTGGCACCGCTGTCCCAGGCCAGAGCATTCGGTTTGGCGTTGAAATAGCCGGCCCCCAGCAGTTGCGCCCAGCGATCAAACGCCGCCTTGACCTGCGGGTCGTCGTAACGGGCGCTGCCCAGCATCAATTTCTGGCGGTATTCATAAGGCGCAGTGCGCAACAACAGCAGATCAAACCAGAATTGCGCTGGCCATTTGTCTTTGGCACCCAGGGCAATCGGCGTGATGCCTTTGGCCTTGAGTGCCGCGCAGACCGCCAGAAACTCTTCCCAGGTCTTCGGCGGGGACAGCTTGTGCGCGGCAAACACCTTTTTGTTGTAGAAAAAAACCACGTCGTGCTGGGTGAGTGGAATGAAGTATTTTCTGCCCTGATAGACGCTGGCAGCGGCGATCAGTCCCAGAGAAAATCGCCGATCGAGGTCGGCTTGCTGCCAGATGTCGTCAATCGGCTCCAGCTCACCGACGATGGCGGCAGTGCGCGCGCCGGCCCAATACGAATACAGGTCGGGGGGCTGGCCGGATTGCAGCGTGTCCTGAATGCTGCTCTTGAAGGCCTCGTGATCGAGCGAGATGGCCTTGAGCTCGTAGCGCGCGTTCTGGTTGTTGAACGAGCGCGCCATGTCGTCGATGCCGCCACTGAGCGAATCGGTGAAGTAGTGCAATAAAGTGATACTGGTCTTCGGCGCGGCCTCCAGCGACGGCTCGGGCGCGCGGCCACAGCCGCTCAAGACCAACAAGGCCAGCAGACAATTCCAGGCGAATCGAAACAACCTCATGCGAGTCTCCGGCAACAGGCGCAAAGTTTATACCCCTTCGTTGGGGTGTCAAATACGGGTTTTGCCGGTCGTTTGACTACTGGAAACACGCGGGTGTTGCACCGGTGAACCGGCTGATGGCACAGGCGTTGGACAGCGCCCCGGGAACTTCTGATGCGCTACCGTATCGCAGTGGCACCGGATCAATAACCGCAGCCAGCGCACGCCGATGGTCGCCCGAAGCGCCACGGCAGGGCCCTAGAATTCAATTCATTACTTTGCAAGGCACACCATGGTTCCGCACCTTATCACCGCCCTGACCGGGCCTATCAATGAACTGGAGCAGCGCGTACTGGACTCCATGCCCGCCATCGAGCGCTGGTTTCGGCTGGAGTGGATGGAGCACACCCCGCCTTTCTACGCGTCAGTTGACATCCGCAACGCCGGGTTCAAGCTCGCCCCCGTGGCGACCAACCTGTTTCCCACCGGCTGGGGCAACCTGACACCGCAAATGTTGCCGTTGGCGGTACAGGCAGCGATGGCCGCCATCGAAAAGATTTGCCCCGAGGCGCGCAACCTGCTGCTGATCCCCAAGAGCGGCGAACACACCAGCTTTTGTCTGGAAAGCCTGATGCAGCTGCAGCGCATTTTCAACATGGCCGGGCTGAACGTGCGGCTGGGCTCGATTGACCCGGCCATCAAAAAAGCCACCACATTGACCCTGCAAAACGGCGAAACCATGACGCTTGAGCCGGTGATTCGCAGCAAACGGCGCCTCGGGCTGAAAGACTTTGACCCCTGCACCATCTTGCTTAACAACGATCTGACCACCGGCATTCCGGGCATTCTGGAAGAGATTTTTGAGCAGTACCTGTTGCCGCCACTGCACGCGGCCTGGCCGACGCGACGCAAGAGCAACCATTTCAAGGCCTACGAAGAAGTTGCCAAACGCCTGGGCAAGCTGATGGGCGTGGACCCCTGGCTGATCAACCCGTTATTTGACAAATGCGAAGAGGTCAATTTTGACCAGCCGGCCGGCCTGGATTGCCTGCGCAGCCAGGTGGATGCCGTGTTGACCCGGGTGCGGCGCAAATACAAAGAGTACGGCATCAAGGAAAAACCGTTTGTGGTGGTCAAGGCCGACCACGCCACGCACGAACTCGGCGTGATCACGGTGCGCGATGCCAAAGACATGCAGGCCCTGAGCGACCGGGTTCAGAGCCTGACGCAGGGCCGCAAACAGCCGCTGCTGCCGCACGGCTTCATGGTGCAGGAAGGCGTGCTGACGCAAGAGCGCGTCAACGATGCCGTGGCCGAGCCGGTGATCTACACCATGGACCGCTACGTGGTGGGCGGCTTTTATCGCGTGCACGCCGGGCGCGGCATGGATGAAAACCTCAACGCACCGGGCTCAGGCTATGTGCCACTGGCGTTTGAGCACAGCACCCTGCTGCCGCAGCCGGGCATCAAACCCGGTGCCAGCGTGCCGAACCGGTTTTACATGTACGGTGTGGTGGGCCGGCTGGCCATGCTGGCGGCCAGCTACGAGCTGGAAGCCACCGACCCCGAGGCCGAGATTTACGAATAGCCCACGATGCCCCCGGGCAACGTGGGGGTTTCTGACGCAAAATAGCGTTCCCTCATGACATGGAGCCCCGCCAACACCCTGGCGGGCTGGCGGTTTGGCAACAACAAAAACGTCTTTAAGCGCACTCACCCTGGGTGCCATCGGTGTGGTCTATGGCGACATCGGCACCAGCGTGCTGTACGCCGTCAAAGAAGTGTTTGGCTCTGGCCATGTGCCCTTTACGCACGACAACGTGCTGGGCATCCTGTCGATCTTTTTCTGGACGCTCACGGTCATCATCTCGCTCAAGTATGTGAGCCTGGTGTTGCGGGCCGACAACAACGGAGAAGGCGGTCTGGTGGCCATGCTGGCACTGGCCTCCACCTCGGTCAAAGACAAACCCAGGCTGCGCCGCGTGCTGCTGCTGGTGGGCGTGTTTGGTACTTGCCTGTTTTATGGCGATGGGGTCATCACCCCGGCCATTTCGGTGCTGTCGGCGGTGGAGGGCCTGGAAGTGGTGTCGCCCACCTTCAAAAAAGCGGTGATTCCGCTGACCTTGCTGATTCTGTTTGGCCTGTTTTTTGTGCAAAAGCGCGGCACGGCCGACATTGGCAAGTTTTTTGGCCCCATCACGCTGGTGTGGTTTGCCAGCATTGCGGTGCTGGGTATTTCGCACATCCAGCACACCCCCGAGGTGCTGTGGGCCCTGAGCCCGCACTACGCGCTGGGCTTCATGTGGAGCAATCCCGGCACCACCTTCATCATCCTCGGTGCGGTAGTGCTGTGCGTGACCGGCGGCGAGGCGCTGTATGCCGACATGGGCCACTTTGGCAAAAAGCCCATCCAGCTGGCCTGGTTTTCTATCGTCATGCCGTGCCTTACGCTGAACTATTTTGGCCAGGGCGCGCTGCTGCTGAGCAACCCGGCAGCGGTTAAAAACCCGTTCTACATGATGATGCCGGCCTGGGCGCTGCTGCCCATGGTGGGCCTGGCCACGCTGGCCACGGTGATTGCCTCGCAAGCGCTGATCACCGGGGCGTTTTCGGTGACCAAGCAGGTGATTCAGCTGGGCTACCTGCCACGCTTTCAAATCTGGCACACCAGCGTCAAGGAAACCGGGCAAATCTACATGCCGTTTGTCAACTGGGGTCTGTTTGTGCTGATTGTGCTGGCGGTGGTGTTGTTCAAGTCATCGAGCAACCTGGCCGCCGCTTATGGGATTGCCGTGACGCTCGACATGCTGATCACCACCGTGCTGACGTTTTTTGTCATCCGCTATGCCTGGCACTACCCACTGCCACTGTGCATTGCCGCCACCGGGGCATTTTTTGTGATCGACTTTGCATTTTTTGCTTCCAACATGGTCAAGCTGGTAGAGGGTGGCTGGTTTCCGCTGCTGATTGCCGGTGGCGTCTTCACCCTGATGCTGACCTGGAAAGACGGCCGCCGGCTGTTGAACCAGAAGCTCAAGGCCGAGGCGATCGACCTCAGCAGCTTTCTGGAGGCGGTATTTGTCAGTCCACCCGTGCGCGCCGCCGGTACCGCCGTGTTTTTGACCGCCGAACCCGGCACCGTGCCCAATGCCATGCTGCACAACCTCAAGCACAACAAGGTGCTGCACGAGATCAATCTGTTTGTCACCGTGCGCAACCACGAGGTGCCGTGGATCGGCATGGACAAGCGCCTGTCCATCGAGTCGCTGGGGCACGACTGCTGGTCGGTGATGGTCAACTACGGCTTCAAGAACGATCCTGATCTGCCCAAGGCGCTACAGCACATGAAAGGCCGCGGCTGTGATCTTGACCCCATGACCACCAGTTACTTCCTCAGCCGCGACACCGTCAGCCCGACCATCGGCAGCGGTATGGCCTTCTGGCGCGAAAAACTGTTTGCCCAGATGCACCTCAACGCCAGCGGCGCTGCCGACTTTTTAAAGCTGCCCAGTAACGCGGTGGTGGAGTTGGGGTCAAAGATCGAGATTTGAGGCCCGGGCTGACAACGGCCCGTAAAATGCGGCGTTTGGCAGCCAGCAGATTTAGGTCAAACACCCCCTCGCCCATTGACCAGCAAGCGCTGCAAGCTACAAGTAACAGAGCTGCCTCCAACCCCTTGATGCAACAACCGGAAACCAGACCATGCCTACCGTCACCATCGACAACCGCGAATACGACCTCGACACACTTTCTGAAGATGCCCGCGCCCAACTGCAAAGCCTGCAGTTCGTCAACGCCGAACTGGCCCGCCTGCAAGCCCAGGCCGCAGTCCTGCAAACCGCCCGTAGCGCCTACAGCCAGGCTTTGAAAAAGGCGCTGCCATCCCCCTTTGCCGGCGACACGATGAAGTTCAACTGAGATGTTGCAAGCCGCTGATCTTGCTCTTTTGCCTGACGAACGCCTGGAACTTGAAGCCATCAAGACGGAGGCCATCGGCTGGATGCCTTTGGGCCGTGGGGCCTACCTGCACCATGGCGCGTGTGGCGATGAGGCCGCAGACCCTGTGATTGAAGTGGTTGGCATTGCCAGCGCGGAGATGGCCGGAATGAACGTCCTGTGGCTGATGTAGCCCATTTTTAGGTATCACACCATGCGTAACCGAATCCTGGTCATCGGACTGAGCGCCCTGCTCAGCGCCTGCGGTGGTGGCGGGCTTGACCCCCTCGTCACCCAGATTCAGGCGCAAAGCCTGCAATACGGCAAATCTGCCACGATCTACGTTGCCGGCCGATTCATGCGTAACGACATGATTGCCGACACCGGCACCTGCAGCAACCCGACGTTTGCAAGCACCAGCTCGCCCGACCTGGCCGTTTTGAACTGCAAAGTCACCGCTGTGGGAGCGTTACCCATCACCATCAAGGCCGCCAATGGCGACGTGCTGCACTCGGACACTCTCACGGTGCTGCCACCCCAGGTGACACTGGTCACCTCCAAAGGCTCCATCGTGATGGAGCTCAACGCAGCCGTGGTGCCCGCCACGGTGAACAATTTTCTCGGTTACGTCAACGCCGGCTTCTACAAAAGCACGCTGTTCCACCGGGTCATTGCTGGCTTTGTGGTTCAGGGCGGCGGCTACACCACTGGCATGGTCAAGAAGACCGGGCAAAGTGCCGCCATTGCGCTGGAGTCAAACAAGGGTTTGTCCAATACCCGAGGCTCGGTGGCCATGGCGCGCACCAATGTGCCTGACTCTGCCACCTCCGAGTTTTACGTCAACCTGGCGGACAACCTGTCCTTGGACTACCAAAGCGCAGCCAGCCCCGGCTACGCTGTGTTTGGCACAGTCATCCAGGGCATGGACGTGGTGGATGCCATTGCTGCCAGCCCCACTGGTACTGTCAACGGATCCACCGACGTGCCCACCACCGATGTCACCATCACGAATGCACTGCAAACGCGGTAAAAAATGAATTGGGGGCAGAGTTGAATTAAAGGCCGCACCACCCGGTCCGCCCCTTCATGCAATTCTTCAAAGACCTCTCCCCTTCAGCCTTCACCGCCGGTTTTGTGGCGGTTCTGGTGGGTTTTACCAGCTCGGTGGCAATTGTGTTTCAGGCGGCACTGGCGTTTGGCGCCACGCCTGAGCAGATCACCTCGTGGATGTGGGCGCTGGGGCTGGGCATGGGGTTTTGCACGCTGGTGCCGTCGCTACTGCTAAAAAAACCGGTGATGGTGGCCTGGAGCACGCCGGGTGCCGCGGTGCTGGCCACCGCCGGTGCGGCAGGTGGCTTTGGCATGGCCGAGGCGGTGGGTGCGTTCATGCTGTGTGCGGTGCTGATCACGCTGGTGGGCATCACCGGCTGGTTTGAGCGCGTGATGAACCAGTTGCCGATGGCCATTGCTTCGGGCTTGCTGGCGGGAGTGCTGGCGCGCTTTGGCATGCAGGCGTTTACCGCCGCACAAACCAATTTGCCGCTGGTGCTGCTGATGCTGGCGAGTTACCTGCTAGGTAAGCGCTGGTTGGCGCGCTATGCGGTGCCAATGACCCTGTTGATTGCTATTGTGTATGTCGCTGTCAGCGCTGGTTTCACCGGGGCTGGCGTGCATTTTGACCTTGCAATCCCGGTGTTCACCGCGCCGCGTTTCAGCTGGGCTGCCGCCGTCAGTCTGGCGCTGCCGCTGTTTGTGGTGACCATGGCCTCGCAAAACCTGCCGGGGGTGGCGGCCATTCACGCCGCAGGTTACAGCCACAGCGCGGCCAAGCCCGGCATTCCGGTGTCTGGCATCATCACGCTGACCGGCGTGGTGACGCTGCTGCTGGCCCCGTTTGGCGCCTTTGCGCTGAACTTTGCCGCCATCACCGCCGCCATCTGCATGGGCCGCGAGGCACACCCCGACCCCGCCAAACGCTATACCGCCGCCGTGTCGTGCGGTGTGCTGTACCTGCTGATCGGCCTGTTTGGCACGGCCATCACCGGTGCGCTCACGGCTTTTCCCAAAGAGCTGATTGCCGCCATTGCCGGGCTGGCGCTGCTAGGCACCATTGGTAGCGCCTTGAGCACGGCGCTGCGCGACGACTTTCACCGCGAAGCGGCGCTGATCACCTTCCTGGTCACCCTGAGCGGTGTGGTGCTTGCCGGCGTGGGCTCGGCATTCTGGGGGGTGATTGCCGGCGCTCTGGCGCTGCTGGTGCAACGCGGCGGAAAATCGCACTTTGACTTGCCCATCCGCTAACCCAGGAGCGCTGCACTGATGAATCTGCTGTTTGTTGCCGACCCGATCGAATCATTCAAAATCTACAAGGACACCACCTTTGCCATGATGCGTGCCGCGCAGCGCCGTGGTCACAGCCTGGCGGTGTGCGAGCCACGCGACCTGCGCTGGGTCAGTGGCCGCTGGGTGGAAGCGCCAACGCGGGCCATCCGCCTTACCGGAGGGTCGCCAGATTGGTTTACTATTGATAGCTGTCAGCGCAATGCCATCAAGGACTTTGATGCTATTTTGATGCGAAAAGACCCGCCTTTTGATGGCGAATACTTTTACGCCACCCACCTGCTGGAACAAGCCCAGCGCGAGGGTGCGCGCGTCTTCAATGCGCCGCGTGCGCTGCGCGACCACCCGGAAAAGCTGGCGATCATGGCGTTTCCCCAGTTCATCAGCCCGACGCTGGTGACACGTCAGGCGCAGGACATCCGCGCCTTTCACGCCGAGCACCACGACATCATCCTGAAGCCGCTCGACGGCATGGGCGGCATGGGCATCTTTCGTGTCAAAGAAGATGGCTTGAACCTGGGGGCCATCATCGAGACCCTCAACCGGGACGGTGCACAGACGCTGATGGTGCAAAAGTTTTTACCTGCCATTGCGCAGGGCGACAAGCGCATTCTGGTGATTGGCGGCAAACCGGTACCCTACTGCCTGGCGCGCATCCCCCAGGGTGGCGAGGTACGAGGCAACCTGGCGGCTGGGGGTGTGGGTGTGGCGCAGCCATTGAGCGCGCGCGACCTGGAAATTGCCCACGCCATTGGCCCGGTGCTGGCCGCACGCGGCTTGTTGCTGATTGGCCTGGACGTGATTGGTGAGCACCTGACCGAAATCAACGTCACCAGCCCCACCTGTTTTCAGGAAATCTTCGATCAGACCGGGTTTGATGTGGCCGAGATGTTTTTGCAAACGCTCGAAGCCGAGCACGCGGTGTCGCAGTGAGGCGCTGGCCCTTCTGGCACCACCGGCACGTCGCCCAGCGGATCGGTCAACGGTGGCGGACGCGGCGGTGCGGCGCACTGGCAACTGCAAGGGGCCAATGTGCCATCGACAAACACCTTGAGCTCTCCGGGGCTGAAGGCGGTCCAGTCCTCATCGGTGGTCAGCGGCTCGGTGGTGACGATGGCCAGTCGGTCCAGCGGACTGTTGAGCTGGGCCAGATTCACCGTCACATCGTCGTCTTTCAGGTGAACCTGATGAAACGGGTGCGCGCGCAGCACGTAATGCAGCCGGGTGGTGGCGTGTGCCCACAGCGCCTGACCATTGCTGAGCAAAATATTGCAGGTGCCGTGTTTGGCAATCTGCGGTACCAGTTCCTGCAAGCTGCGGGTCAATTCATCGATGGTGGGCACGCCAGCATGAGACTTGGACAACTCCTGCAGCAGCCAACAAAAGGCGCGCTCACTGTCGGTGCTGCCGACCGGATGAAAATGGCCGTGCAAGTGCGGGGCGTAGTTTTTCAGGTCGCCGTTATGGGCAAACACCCAGTAGCGGCCCCACAGTTCGCGCACAAACGGGTGGCAATTCTCCAGCGCCACCTGCCCCACTGTGGCCTTGCGCACATGGGCCACCACGTTATGGCTTTTGATAGCGTAGCTTTTCAGCATCTGGGCAATCGGCGAAGTGGCAGCGCTGGCCTTATCGACAAAATGCCGCACGCCCTTGCCAGGAGTGACGCAGTCGCTCTCAAAAAAAGCGATGCCCCAGCCGTCGCCATGGTCACCGGTGCAGCCGCCGCGCTGCGAAAATCCGGTAAAACTCAGGGTCAGGCTGGCCGGCAGATGGCTGTTCATTCCGAGCAATTGGCACATGGGGGTGTTTTGGCGATGGTTTCAGTAGGTAAAAATGACAATGCCGCTACAGCTTAACGAGTTAAGGGCAAAATTGGCGCACCGCCTTGAAGATAATTTTGCACAAGCAGTTCTAGCCGTTATGCTTTCGTCCGGTTACAAAATTGCAACAACATCCACCCCGCCATCCAACGTCAAGCCCATCATCATCTGACGTCCTGGCGATCACTTCGTAATAACTTGTTTTGAAATACAGCACCGGATTTGTACTGCTTGCCTGGGCCGTAGCCCTGACTGGTTTGTCCCCTGTCGTGAACGCCTTCACGATGGGAGAACTGCGCGGGTCTGCGGTCATCGGGCGCACGCTGGATGTCTCGGTACAAGTGCAGGCAGGCCACGCCGAAGACCTGGTGGCCGCCTGCTTTAGCGCCGAAGTTTTTCATGCCGAGACCCGCCAAAGCACCCCGCTGGTGTCTGTGCTGCCCGCCGCTGCTGACGCGGCATGGGTACGGGTTCAGTCAGCAGCGCTGGTGGATGAGCCAGTGGTCAGCCTTGAACTGCGCTCGCATTGTGGCTCTTCTACAACAAGGCGCTATGTTTTGCTGGCTGATGTCGAACCACCCCAGAAGCAATTGCCAACTGCGCAGCCAGTGGCCAACCCGGCCCCGATGGCGGCAGCGGCCACAGTCATGATTGCACCCACGGCGATGGCAACGGGTAGCCAGAGCGCCGCATCCGCCGTCGAAAAGCGGCGCGCACTGGCACCGGCTGCGCCGAAGAAGTCGTTGGCAGGCAAGTCCGGATCCCAGCCGGGCAAACCAGACAGCACAAGTGACGCGCCTAACCGGGCACGCGCCGCCGCTCCGAGTGGACGCTCCGCCAGCAAGTCGGTGTTGAAACTTGATCCGCTTGACCTGTTCTCGGACCGGATCGCCGCGCTCGACGGCTCCTTGCTGTTTGAGCCCACAGCCGATGCCTTGCAGCAGTCCCGCCAAGTGGCCGAGTTGCAGCAGGATGTCAAGCTGTTGCGCACGCTGGCGGCAAAGAATGATGCGCAATTGCTGGAACTCAAGGCGCAGTTGCAACTGGCGCAATCCTTGCAAATTTCGCCAACCTGGTTTTATACCTTGGGGGGTGCGGCGCTGGTCGGCCTGATGGCACTGGCATGGCTGATATGGCTACAGCGCCACACCCGCTCCGAATCCGGCCAAACCTGGCACGACTCACTGCAGTGGCCGGCAACCGCCACGGCGGCGTCCGTTGCTACGCCGCATCCCTCTCAACCCGACGCACCAGCGCCCTCACCCACGCTGCCATTACCGCAAGAGCCGTTGTGGGCGGCGGCCCCGGTCCCGTCGGCTAGCCCACCCGCCCAGGCAGCACAACCCGATCATGGGCATGCGCCAGACGAAGCTGCAGCCCGTGGCAGCCTGGCCAGTGGTCTCGTGGGGCTGCACAGCTTCAGCGTCGAACCGATTCTTGATATCCGCCAGCAGGCCGAGTTTTTCATGTCGCTGGGCCAGACCGACCGGGCGTTGCACATTCTCAAACAGCAGATTGCCAGCAGCGCCGAGCCCAACCCCTTCATTTACCTGGATTTACTGGCGCTGTTGCATTCGTTGGGTATGAAAGCTGAATTCCGCGAGTACCGCCACCAGTTCAATCAGCATTTCTCGGGTTCCATGCCGGACTTTCCGGCTTTCCACCTTGAAGGCCGTGATTTGCTCGACTATCCCGACGTACTGGCTCGGCTGGTGCAGGGCTGGCCGAGTGCCAAAACGCTGGTGCTGCTCAATGGCTGGATTTTCCGCAACCCCAAGGCCAGCACCCATGTGTCGTTTGACCTGGCCGCGTTTCGCGATTTGTTGTTGCTGCATGCGCTGGCCGAGGAGGTGGCCACTGACTTGCCGTGGGACGCGCCTGCGCCGCCTGTGGCGTCAGGCACTTTGGCAGAGCCGGACGAAGCCTCCATCGAGACCGCGCCAGGCCGCTTGCCCGCGCGCACAGCACCGGCTGAGCTCAATGTGCAGACGCTGGACATGGATTTCTCCATGTTTGACTCGGGTATGTTTGGCCTGGATGCCGAGTCCACCGCAGCGCCGGCGACCGAAGCGACCCAGCTGCCCAGTGCCGACCTGCCGCGCGCCCGCTGGCCCACCAAAAACCCGTCCTGAATCCGCTGACAACCGGCCGATGCTCAGGTCTGGCTGGCCTTGACGCAGGTGGCGCACAAGCACGCCACCCCGCGTGCTGCCTCAGGAATCTTGTTGAGCAGGTCGGCGCTGAACTGGGTTTGCGCGCACCAGCAAGGCGGCTGCGCGATGCCGGTGGCGCGCTCGATTTCGATGGCGCACTGGTTGGGTTGGCCGCACAGCGGGCAAATCTCGGGTGAATAAGGCGTCATGTTGGGCGGGCTCTCGGGTTAAAAATGAGTGGCGGGGGTGATATCGCACGCCAGCGGGGATGCACCAGGCGTTGGGCTAGATTTTTGCAGAAAGTCCGGCGCCAGCGCTGGCACTGGTTTCGTCATAATTTGCGCCAGACCGGCAGCGACCTTTCTTGCACCTGCCAACCAACCCCGGATGCCATGACACAAGACCCCCCTCACTCGCCGCTTGCCGATGTCTCGCTGGACGACAAATATGTTGCCCACCACGGTGTTGCGCTAATGACCGGCATGCAAGCGCTGGTGCGTCTGCCCCTGACCCTGCACGAACGGGCGCGCCGCGCCGGCCTTAAAGTGGGTGGCTATGTCTCAGGCTACCGTGGCTCACCGGTGGGCACGCTGGACATCGCCTTGTGGGCCGCCAAGGCGCACCTGCAGGCGCGCGACGTTCAATTTCATCCCGGCGTGAACGAAGAACTCGCAGCCACTGCCGTATGGGGCAGCCAGCAGGTGCATCTGCTGGGCCACAGCGCGTTCGACGGTGTGTTTGGGCTGTGGTACGGCAAGTCGCCCGGGGTTGACCGTTCCCTGGATGTGTTTCGGCACGCCAACCTGGCAGGCAGCGCGCCGCACGGGGGGGTGTTGGCGATTGCCGGCGACGACCCCAACGCGGTGTCGAGCACGGTGACCGGTTGCTCGGACCAGGCTTTTGCCGCCGTCGGCATGCCGCTGCTGTACCCGGCCAGCGTGCAAGAAATGCTGGATTTTGGCGTGCTGGGCATAGCACTGTCGCAGTTCAGCGGCTGCTGGGTGGCGTTGAAAGCGGTAACGGACATTGCCGAAAGCTCGGCGGTGGTGGACCTGGATATCGCGCGCGTCACGACCGGCAGGCTGGCTGCCGACCCAGCCCCGGCCGATGTGCATATTCGCTGGCCCGACAACCGCGTCGAGCAGGAGCGCCGCCTGTATGAGACCAAGCTGGCGCGTGCCCGCACGTTTGGCCGCGACAGTGGGCTGAACCGCATCACGGTGGCAGCGCCGGGTGCGCGCTTTGGACTGGTTTCGGCTGGCAAACCGTGGGCCGACTTGATGCAGGCGCTGCTGGATCTGGGGTTGTCGGAGGACGATTTGCTGCGCCTGGGCGTGCGCGTGCTCAAGCTCGGGTTGATTTACCCGCTTGACCCAGCGCAAGTCAAAGCCTTCGCGCAAGGCCTTGATGTGCTGCTGGTGGTCGAAGAAAAGCGCGGCTTTATTGAAGAACAGATCAAAAGCGTTTTGTTTGGCATGCTGCCTTGCCCCCAGGTGCTGGGCAAGCACGACGGCGAAGGCAGGGCGCTGATTGCCGAGCATGGCGAAACCAGCCCGGCGCTGCTGGCGCAAGTGCTGGCACGGGTGTTTCCACTGCTGGTGCAAGCTGCCCCGGCGCAGGCGCGCCTGGCGGTGCTGCAAGCCAGGCAACAAGCCCTGCTGGACGCACCCGTGCAGCCCAGCCGCACGCCGTTTTTCTGCGCCGGTTGTCCGCACAACAGTTCAACCCGGGTGCCTGAAGGCAGCATTGCGCTGGCCGGCATTGGCTGCCACTGGCTGACGCTGTTCATGGACCGCCGCACCGAAACCTTTACCCAAATGGGCGGCGAAGGGGCCAACTGGCTGGGGGCCATGGCGTTTTCCGGGCGTGAACATGTATTTGCCAATCTGGGGGATGGCACCTACCACCACTCGGGCGTGCTGGCGGTGCGCGCTGCCGTGTATGCCCAGGCCAACATCACCTACAAACTGCTTTACAACGACGCGGTGGCGATGACCGGCGGGCAACGCATTTCAGACACCTTCACGCCACAGCAAATCGTCAGCCAGCTGCTGGCTGAAGGCGTGACACGGGTTGTCGTGGTGTCTGACCATCCCGAAAAATACCAGCAGCTCAGCGCGCCCAACGGCGGTTTTCCGGCCACAGTCAGCCTGCACGGCCGCGATGCGCTGGATGCGCTGCAACGCGAGTTGCGCGCCAGCGCCGGGGTCAGCGTGCTGCTGTACGACCAAACCTGTGCCGCCGAAAAGCGCCGCCGGCGCAAACGTGGCAGCCTGGCCGACCCGGATGTGCGCGCCTTCATCAACCCGCAGGTGTGTGAGGGCTGTGGCGATTGTTCGGTGCAGTCCAACTGCATTGCAGTGGAGCCGCTGGAAACCGATCTCGGGCGCAAGCGGCAAATCAATCAGTCGGCCTGCAACAAAGACCTGAAATGTGTCGATGGCTTTTGCCCCAGCTTTGTCACGTTGCAAGGTGCCACGCTGAAACAAGTGGCAACGCCCCGTTCGCAAGACCGCACCGAGCTGCCCAGTCTGCCCGAGCCCCAGACGCAAGCCTTGCAGGGTGTGCATGAAACCGTGATCACTGGCATAGGCGGCACTGGCGTAATCACCATCGGTGCCATTTTGGCCATGGCAGCGCGTTTGCAGGGGCTGGCCGCCACTTGCCTGGACCAGACCGGCATCGCGCAGAAGAACGGCGCGGTGCTGTCGCACATCCGCATTGCGCAGCACGCCGCAGACCTGCACGCACCACGCGTGGCCATGGCCAATGCCGACGTGGTGCTGGGCTGCGACATGCTGGTGGCCGCCAGTCCGGCGGCGCTGGGCTGCATGGCAGCCGGGCAAACGCAGGTGGCGCTCAACGTGCACCTGGCACCGCACGCCGCCTTTGTGCTCAACCCGGTGGGGGCCACGTTTGGCGAGGCGGGACTGCGCTGCGCCATTGATGCTGCTGCTGGCCCGCACGTCCACGCGCTGGATGCCACGCACATGGCGACCCAGGTGTTTGGCGATGCGATTGCCAGCAACATGATCATGCTGGGCTTTGCGCTGCAACACGGCTGGCTGCCGGTGTCGCTGCAAGCGGTGGTTCGTGCCATCGAGATCAACGGCGTGGCGGTCAAGACCAATCTGGCTGCACTTGACTGGGGTCGCCTGGCCGCAACCGACATGGCGCAGTCCTTGCGCCTGTGCAGCCCCGCGCAGCCCGTCCTGCTGCCTGGCAAGCTTGGGAGCGCGGTGGCAACACTGATTGACGAACTGGCTGCGCAACTGCGTGCCTACCAGGATGATGCCTACGCCGCGCGTTACCTGAAGCTGATGCAGCAAGTGCAGCAGGCCGAGCACCTGGCCAAACCCGGCAGCGATGCCCTGACGCGCAGTGTGGCACTGCAAGCGTTTCGGCTGATGGCCTACAAGGACGAGTACGAAGTGGCCCGGCTTTATACCGATGGACGCTTTGAGGCCATGCTGCAAGCGCAGTTTGCCGGGCCGGTGCGGCTGCAGTTTCACCTGGCCCCGCCGCTGCTGGCCAAACGCGACCCGGTCACCGGGCACCTGCAAAAACGCGCCTTCGGGCCCTGGGTGCTGACCGCCATGCGCTGGCTAAGCCGTTTGAAAGGCCTGCGTGGCGGCTGGCTGGATGTTTTTGGCAAAACCGCCGAACGACGCCTGGAGCGCCAGCTGGCAATTTTGTACCCAGCCATGATCGAGTCACTGCTGCCCACACTTTCGACCACCAACCACGCCCAGTTGCTCAAGCTAGCCACCATAGCCGAAGAAATTCGAGGCTTCGGCCATGTCAAAGACCGCCAACTCAAGCTGGCTATCGCACAGTGGCGTGAAACTTGTCGCAACACCCCGGCCGAGCCAGTGGTGATGGCGTTC
>JAIFMT010000147.1 GCA_020048295.1 Rhodoferax sp. | reverse complement strand
CGCACAAAGTCAGCCATATTGCCGACCCGCGCGCCGCGAAAGGCGTAGATGCTCTGATCATCGTCGCCCACCGCCAGCACGCAGCCGGTGGGCACAAACGCACCGTCAACGCTGCTGTGCGCGCCGGTGCCGGCCAGCATCTTGATCCAGGCGTATTGCAGCTTGCTGGTGTCTTGAAACTCGTCGATCAGGATGTGCCTGAAACGCCGCTGGTAATGCTCGCGAATCGGATCGTTGTCACGCAGCAGCTCGTAAGAGCGCAGCATCAGCTCGCCAAAATCGACCACGCCTTCACGCTGGCATTGCTCTTCGTACAGTTGGTAAATCTCGACTTTCTTGCGGGTTTCGGGGTCTTTGGCCTCCACTGCGCCGGGGCGTTGGCCGTCGTCCTTGCAGCCACTGATAAACCACTGAATTTGCTTGGCCGGATAGCGCTCATCGTCAATGCCAAACTGCTTGTACAGGCGCTTGATGCAAGACAGCTGGTCTTGCGTATCCAGAATTTGAAACGTCTGCGGCAGGTTGGCCAGTTTGTAATGGGCGCGTAGCAAGCGGTTGCACAAGCCATGAAAAGTTCCAATCCACATGCCGCGCACGTTGAGCGGCAGCATGCCGGAGAGCCGCGTCATCATCTCTTTGGCGGCCTTGTTGGTGAATGTCACCGCCAGAATGCCGCCCGGCGAGGCCTGCCCGGTTTGCAACAGCCAGGCGATGCGGGTGGTGAGCACACGGGTTTTGCCCGAGCCAGCACCCGCCAGAATCAGCGCGTGCGCCATCGGCAGGGTGACTGCCGCGAGTTGTTCGGGGTTGAGGTTGTGCAGCAGGCCAGCGTCAGGCGAAGGCGGTGGGCAGATTGGCAAATTGGGGGTCGGGGCTGAGAGCATGCCGGCATTGTAGAAAACCGGCCTGCGCAGGCAGGGCAGTGCCACGGTGAGGCCACGGCTGGGCCATTGGCCGGTGCCTATACTTGACGGCAACCCAATTTTTTGAGGAATTCTGATGCACATCCCACGTATTACCGGCGCGCTGTCGCGGGTGCTTTTGCTGTCGGGTACCTGCCTGGCATTGCTGTTGCCGCTGGCTTTGCCGGTGCAGGCGCAGACCGCGCCCAAGCTCTACCCGCTACGAGATTTTTTCAGTAACCCGGAAAAGGCTTACTTTCGGCTCAGCGATGACGGCCGCATGCTGGGCTTCATGCAGCCGGTGTCAGTGGCTGGCAGTGCGCGGCGCATGAATGTGTTTGTGCAAGCGCTCAAAGGCAGCACACCGGTGGGTGAGCCGCGCCTGTTGACCGCCGAATCAGCCCGCGACATCGCCATTTATTCCTGGAAAGGCAGCAACCGCATTCTTTACACCAAGGACTTTGGCGGTGACGAGAACTTTCATCTGGTGGCTGTGGACGTGAAAAGCGGCAAGGTCACCGACCTGACCCCGGGCGACAAGGTGCGCGCCGAACTGCAAGACGAGCTGCCCGATGACCCCAACCACATTCTGGTCAGCCACAACCGGCGCAACCCCGAGGTGTTTGATGTGTATCGCATAGATCTGCGCACTGGCCGCGAGCAGCTGGTTGCAAAAAACCCGGGCGACATCGTCGGCTGGGCCACCGACCATGCCGGCAAAGTGCGCGCTGCCGTGCGCACCGACGGGCTGAACACCGTGCTGCTGTACCGCCCGCGTGAAGGCGATGCCTTCAAACCCATCATCACCACTGACTACAAGACCGAAGTGGACATTGCCACTTTTACCGCCGACAACGGCAGGCTCTACGCCATCAGCAACCGGGGCCGCGACAAAAAGGCCCTGGTCATCATCGATCCGGCCAAGCCTGATGTTGAGGAACCGGTGTTTGAGCACCCCGATGTTGATGTGGCCGGCATCACCTGGTCTCGCTTGCAAAAGAAGCTCACAACCGTTCACTACGTCACCGACAAAAACCAGCGGCAATTCTTTGATGCCACGGCCAAGCAACGCCTACAGCAAATAGAGGCCAAACTGCCCGGCATGGAAATCCAGCTGCAAAGCGGCACTTATGCAGAGGACAAATTCATCGTCGCGGCCAGCAGTGACCAGACCCCCGGCACACGCTATATTTTTGACAGCAAAGGCGGCACCTTGAGCCGGCTGGCCGACATCAACCCGAAAATTGCCGCTGACGACATGGCGCGCATGCAGCCCATCGCTTACCAAAGCCGCGACGGCCTGCGCATTCACGGCTACCTCACCCTGCCCCCCGGACGTGACGCAAAAAACCTGCCCTGCGTGATCAACCCGCATGGTGGCCCATGGGCCCGAGACGAATGGGGCTACAACCCGGAGGTGCAGTTTTTGGCTAACCGCGGCTATTGCGTGCTGCAAATGAACTTTCGTGGCTCCACCGGCTACGGACGCGAATTTTGGCAAGCCTCGTTTGGCCAATGGGGCCTGAAGATGCAGGACGACATCACCGACGGCGTGCAGTGGCTGATCGCACAGGGCACCGCCGACCCGAAACGCATTGCCATTTATGGTGCCAGCTACGGCGGCTACGCCACGCTGGCTGGCGTGGCCTTTACCCCCGACTTGTACGCTGCGGCAGTCAACTATGTGGGCGTTAGCAACCTGTTTACCTTCATGAACACGATTCCGCCCTATTGGCGGCCCCAATTACCCAAGTTTTACGACATGGTGGGCAACCCGGAAAAAGACCAGGAGCGGCTGACGCGCACCTCGCCAGCCCTCAACGCCGAGCACATCAAAACGCCACTGATGGTGGTGCAAGGTGCGCGTGACCCGCGCGTCAACAAAGCCGAGAGTGACCAAATGGTGGCCGCCTTGCGCCAACGCGGGGTGGACGTGCCCTACCTGGTCAAGGACAACGAGGGTCACGGCTTTCACAATGAAGAAAACCAGTTCGAGTTTTACCAGGCCATGGAAGACTTTTTGGCCAAACACCTGAAGCCGCAGTAAGCGCCCACCTGCCAAGCCGGCTTGCCTGAGCGCAATGCTGGGTAGAATCAGTCACCGGGCCCAAGCAATTGCGGCCCGGTTTTTTGTTTGCGCGCCGCCCCTGCCGTGCGGCAAGCCACAACCGGGTCTCAATCCAAGCGCTCTTGTTTTAACCCGTTTGAAAGACGCTTGACCATGGAAATTTTTGACTACGACAACATCTTGTTGTTGCCCCGCAAATGCCGGGTAGAAAGCCGCTCGGAATGCGATGCCGGCGTGGAATTTGGCCCCCGACGCTTTCGCATCCCGGTGGTGCCCGCCAACATGAAGACCGTGGTGAACGAGTCGATTTGCGTCTGGCTGGCACAAAACGGCTATTTTTATGTGATGCACCGCTTTGATCTGGACAACGTCGCGTTTGTCACCGACATGAAGGCACGCGGCCTGTATGCCTCGATCTCGCTGGGCGTAAAAAAACCCGATTACGACACCGTTGACCAGCTCGTGGCGCTGGGCCTGGCCCCCGAATACATCACCATCGACATTGCCCACGGCCATGCCGACAGCGTAAAAAACATGATTGGTTACCTGCGCGAAAAAATCCCCGGCACCTTCATCATCGCTGGCAATGTGGCCACACCCGAAGCGGTGATTGACCTGGAAAACTGGGGTGCCGATGCCACCAAGGTTGGCATTGGCCCGGGTAAAGTCTGCATTACCAAGCTGAAAACCGGTTTTGGCACCGGCGGCTGGCAGCTCAGCGCGTTGAAATGGTGCGCCCGGGTGGCCACCAAGCCGATCATTGCCGATGGTGGTATCCGCGACCACGGCGACATCGCCAAGAGCGTGCGCTTTGGAGCCACGATGGTGATGATTGGCTCACTGTTTGCCGGCCACCAGGAAAGCCCGGGGCAAACGGTCGAGGTGGATGGCAAGCTGTACAAGGAATATTACGGGTCGGCCAGCGACTTCAACAAGGGCGAGTACAAACACGTCGAAGGCAAGCGCATTCTGGAACCCATCAAGGGCAAACTGGCCGACACGCTGATCGAAATGGAACAGGACGTGCAAAGCTCCATCAGCTATTCGGGTGGCAAAAAACTGATGGACATCCGCAAGGTCAATTACGTCACGCTGGGTGGCGACAACGCCGGTGAGCACCTGCTGATGTAGCCGCCGTTGCTGCCGCCCGACAGCCGGATTTGTCCCCCTTGAGACATGAAAAGCGCCGAAATCTGGCGGTTTTTTTGCTGCTAGAATTGCGATCTTTCCAAGTTGACGACCCACTTGGAAACGGGAATTTAGCTCAGTTGGTAGAGCAGCGGACTCTTAATCCGTAGGTCGAGAGTTCGAGCCTCTCAGTTCCCACCACTTAAACCCTTGTCAGATATAGATAGCCTGCTAGTTAATTCGTAGCAGGCTTTTTTTCTTGGTTTTCGCAAGTAGGCAACCAAGTAGTCACCGGGCTATTGGTATTGTTGGTCGACTCGGGAGAGACAGCGTGGATGGTGGTCAGTGGGACATCTGCGGGGCTTCGTTTATATTAAGAGAAATCTGCTTCAAACCTTCACGCAGCCAGCGGTGTGAGCTATCGTTATTGTATCGTTTATGCCAGATCATGTACATTGGCATGGTGGGGCAGGCCAGCGGTACTGGCGCATGGTCAAAGTCCTTGAGCAGGTGGTGACGCAGCAAGCCCGGCACGGTGGCCAGTAATTGGCTGCCTTTAATGAACGCCGGCAGCGCGGCAAATCCAGGCACCATCACCTTGAAATTGCGCGTGATCCCGCGCGCCGCCAGCCACTGGTCGAGGTCCAACGCGCGGCGCGGTTCATACACCACGGTGATATGTTCTGCTGCTTCATAGTCGCTTAAGGTTTGCGGGGCCGGGCGCTGGGTCGGATCAAAAAATACGCGTGGCTGGTCTTCAAACAGGCGCTTTTGCATCACATCGCAGCCGTCTGGCGGGCGTGGGCTGATGACCAGCTGGCAGCTTTCCTGGCGCAACAACTCCAGGCTGGGGATGTTCGACGGAATCACCCGCAGCGCCAGTTGCGGTGCATGCTGGCGCAGCCAGGCCATCAGCGGTGGCAGCAGCAGGTCACGCTGAAAGTCATTGGCAGCGATGGTGAAGGTGCCACTCCAGCGGGCCGGGTCAAATTCGCCGACCTGCGCAAAGTCTGCCATGCCCGCCAGCAGCAAACGTGCTTTGGCGGCAAGTTGCTCGGCATTGGCAGTGGCCACAATGCCGCGCCCGGATTTCACAAACAACGCGTCGCCGGTGATGCTGCGCAGCTTGTCAAGCAAATGGCTGACTGCCGACTGCGTCACGCCCAGGCGCTGCGCGGCACCTGTGATGGAGCCAGCTTCCACTACAGCTACCAGCAGCTGCAGCAAATGACCATCGAGATCGGTGTAGTCAAAGGTGCGCATGGCTCAAGGAATATGGTGCCATCCATCGAAATGGCTCATGGATTGCATGACGATTCATGCGTTTATTTTATTTAACATTTGTTAAATACTCCACCTCAGCACCATTCAAAACAGGAGATACACCGTGGCTTCCAGCACCTCATTGCCCCAAATTCCGGGCACCAACCCATTCGACGGAGAGTATGCCAAGCGCGGCTATGCGCTCAACAAAATGTGTTTTTCGTTCAACTCGGCCGACTGCCGTGCCGAGTTTCTGAAGGATGAAGAGGCTTACATGCGCAAATACAGCCTGACCGAGCCGCAGGCAGCGGCCATTCGCGCCAAAAACGTGCTGCAACTGCTCGATGCCGGCGGCAATGCCTACTACCTGGCCAAGTTTGCCGGCATTTTTGGCCTGGA